>JAGBGJ010000021.1 GCA_017936045.1 Clostridia bacterium | reverse complement strand
AAGGAATACCTTAGGTTCACGAACGATAGCACGACCAAGCGCAACACGCTGGCGCTGACCACCGGAAAGAGCCTTAGGCTTTCTTTCTAAAAGATGAGAAATATCAAGAATACGAGCAGCTTCTTCTACGCGACGCTTAATTTCATCCTTTGGAGTTTTGCGGAGTTTAAGACCAAATGCCATATTGTCGAATACGGTCATGTGGGGGTAAAGAGCATAGTTCTGGAAAACCATTGCAATGTCGCGGTCCTTAGGAGCAACATCGTTAACAACGCGGTCGCCGATAAGGATTTCACCATCGGAAATTTCTTCAAGGCCTGCAACCATACGAAGAGTGGTTGACTTTCCGCAACCGGAAGGACCTACGAGAATAATAAATTCTTTGTCTTTAATTTCGAGATTGAAATCCGAAACAGCTGTAACGCCGCCAGGATATCTCTTGTAAACGTGACGCAAAGATAAGCTTGCCATAAAAATTAGCCTCCTAAAAAATGTAACAGGACACACTTGCCCCATAATTGCACTATTATTATAACAAAAAGGTTTTGAAAATACTATATCTTAAACTAACAAATATCTATCCACACCGTTGTTAATTTTTCACAACAAACACATAAAAAGTGCTAATTATTCAAATATTTGTTGTATTTGGGTGGGATTCAGCTCTACCACCTGGCCGTTTTGAAGGTCCGGCGGCAGTTCTAATTTGCCGATACTTAGCCGTTTTAAAGTGTTTACCCCAAGGCCCACTACCCCAAACATTCTTTTTATTTGGTGGTACTTGCCTTCGCGTATTGTTACTATTGCATTGTTCCCCTGCAAAATCTCCAAATCGGCCGACATACATTCGCTGCCATCGGCCAAGGTTATTCCCTTTTTAAAAAGCTCAATATACTCAGGCTTTACTTCCCCATCGAGCCCTGCAAGATAGCGTTTTTCTATAAGGCTTTTGGGGGATGTAACCTTGTGCCCAAAATCTCCATCATCGGTAATAATAAGCAACCCCGTGGTGTTTTTATCAAGCCTGCCGACGGGGAAAAGCCCTGCCCTTTTAAGGTGCGGTGGCAGTATGTCCACAACCGTTTTAACCCTTTTATCGGTAGAGGCCGACAATATGCCTTCAGGCTTATTCATAAGTATATAAATGTGCTTTTTATAGCTTAAAGTCTCTGTTCCACACTTTACCTCAGCCGTTTCGCTAACCTTGGTTTCGGGCTTTAAAACAACCTTGCTGTCTGCCGTGATTTTGCCGCCTTTCAGCAAGGCTTTGGCCTCGTTACGGGATATTGATAAGGCGACCGACAGGTATTTATCTATTCTGATTTCGGCCATTATTTTACACTCTGGATAAGGCAGACAGCGTGAGCGGATATGCCCTCTTCCCTGCCTGTGAAGCCGAGCTTTTCTTCGGTTGTGGCCTTAACATTTACAAGGTCTATATCAACAAGGCAAATATTGGCTATTACGTGGCGCATTTCATCGATGTAAGGCGCAAGCTTTGGCTTTTGGGCAATAACGGTACAGTCAATATTAGATACCTTGTAGCCCTTTTGGGTAATAATTTCTACTGTCTTTTTAAGTAGAATTTTGCTGTCGATATCCTTATAAGCATTGTCGTTATCGGGGAATAATTTGCCGATATCTCCAAGTGCTGCGGCGCCAAGCAGGGCATCGCAAACGGCGTGGAGTAAAACATCGGCATCGGAATGGCCTAAGAGTCCTTTGGTGTGGGGAATTTCTACTCCGCCCAAAAACAGTTTTCTATCCTCTTGGAAGCGGTGAACATCGTAACCGTGCCCTATTCTCATTTTTACCATTCCTTTCTAAGTATCAGTTCGGCCCGAGCCATATCTTCGGGAGTTGTGATTTTAATGTTATCGGTACTGCCCTCTACAATTTTGGTTTGTTCACCCACCGACTCCATAACCGAGGTGTCATCGGTAAATGCGGTAAGGTCGGCGTTTTGGGTTGCCATTAGGAATTTGTTTACAGCTACGCCCTGAGGGGTTTGAATAGATACAAGGCCTTCGCGACTTACCGTTTCGGTGGCAATACCTTCCCCGTTTACCCTTTTTACAGTATCGTTAATTTTTACAGCGCAGGTAACGCTGTTATAGTCTTTAAGTGCTGCAACAACATTTGATATTACAGTATTGCTGACAAGCGGTCGGGCGCCATCGTGCACAAGGACTTTAGGCGCAACATCTTTATAAAGCATTACGCCCTTCATTACCGATTCGGCCCTGCAGGCTCCGCCCTCTATAACATTTTTAAGCTTACCTACAGCGTAGCGCCTGCCGAGATTGCTTATATCGGCAATTTTTTCTTTTTTTGTTACAACGGTGATTTCGGATATTTCGGCGCAGTTTTCAAAGGCGCGAAGTGTTCTTACTATTACGGGGATTCCGCACAGCTCTGCCATTTGCTTATCTGTCCCCTTCATTCTTGAGGAGCTGCCTGCCGCCACTATAATTACAGGTATACCGTTTGTGTTTGAATTAACTTTTTCGAACTCTAAAGCAAAATCAAGCTTTTGCATTTTTCTTTTCCTTTACATTTGAATAAATTTTAAAATATACAAAATAGGTTACCACAGCAACAAGTGCGCCTATTCCCCAGCCTGCCAAAACATCGGAAACATAGTGAACGCCAAAATAAATTCTGGTTATTCCTATAAGCAGGGGCAGCGCTATAAGCGAAATTTTAAGCGTAAGCCTCCACTTTGGCGCCATATCAATAAGCAGCGCAACAAGTAAAATAGATATGTAGAGTGCCATATTATTTTGGGAATGTCCGCTTGGGAAGCTGGATTCACTTACCTGAAGCACCTTAAAGTCGGGTCTTTCGCGGTCGATAATATTTTTAGCCAACATATTTATAATTCTGGAAACAATGGAGGTTATTGCAACCGGCAGACCAAAGGTAAAGAAATAGTCTTTTTTAATTATGGTAACAATAAGAATTATAACCGTTATGGATATTACACCGACAGCGCTGCCAAGCTCGGTTACTAATCGGGCAGGGACGTCCATTGCGGGCGCCATAACGCGGAGGGCTGAAAACACAGCCTTTTCTATATGATAGAATTTATCTTCAAAAAAGGCTACAAATGCACCAAGGAAAATTGGGACAAGTATAAGCAGTAGCCAAGGGTTGAATTTTTTCATAAACTACTCCAAAATTACATTAATAAAAATAAGCCGCCCTTAAAGATATAAGTGCGGCTTATTGCTTTTTTAATTTTTATTTATCTTCTTGACAGCCGCAATCGCAATCGGTGGTACCGTCGCAGTCGCACTCGAACTCAAATTCAAGGCGAGTTCCGCAGCCGGGACAAATCATTTCCTCTTCTTCGAGCATTGACTCATCGAGATAGATAATGTCGTTACAGTTGGGACATTCTACCTCATAAACTTCTTCATCATCATAATACTCATCTTCATCATCTTCATCTTCTTCATCGGCATAGAATTCATCTTCGATTAAAGCGAGGTCTTCATCGACAGCATCGAGCTGTTCGCCGATTTCGGCACAAGCCTCATCAATAGCATCGATTTCATCTACCATGTCTTCGAGAAGGTCGATAATAGCGGCAAGAACCTTGCCCTCTTTGGTTTCGGTATCGAGTGCGAGGCCTTCTGCCAAGCCTTTGATGTAAGAAATTTTTTCGGAAATAGTCATAGCGTTCTCCTAAAGATAAGATATTTTATTGTATGCAGAAAAAACCTGCTTATGCGCGCTCCATATATTCGCCGGTACGGGTATCGATACGGAGAAGGTCGCCCTCGTTGATGAAGAGGGGTACGCGGATTTCGGCACCTGTTTCAAGGGTTGCGGGCTTGGTTGCGTTGGTTGCGGTGTTGCCTGCAAAACCAGGGTCGGTCTGGGTAACCAGAAGCTCAACAAAGGTGGGAGGCTCTACTCCGAAAACATTGCCCTTGTAGGAAAGAATCTTACAGGTCATATTCTCTTTAACGAACTTGAAAGCATCGCCAAGGTCTTCCTTATTAACGGGAACCATATCATAGGTTTCAGGGTCCATAAAGTAGTAAAGACCGCCATCTTCATAAGAGAAGTCCATATCTTTTCTTTCAATGAATGCGGTGGGATACTTATCGTTGGGGTTGAAGGTGCGTTCGGTTACGCCGCCTGCAATAATGTTACGGATTTTTGCGCGAACGAAAGCTGCGCCTTTACCGGGTTTTACATGTTGGAATTCGATGATTTGATATACGTTACCATCCATTTCGAAGGTTACGCCATTTCTAAAATCGCCTGCTGTTACCATATTTGTTTTCCTCCAGATTTTTAAAGCATAAGTTATTAAAATAAATCTTCTATAGAATTATAAGTTGTTTTTCGGCTTTTGTCAAGTTTTTACAGCCATTCTTTTGTATTTGAAGCATATCTTCAATTCTGACACCGAACTTTTCGGGAATATATATTCCGGGCTCGGCAGTTACAACCTGACCTGCCTTTAATTTTATATTGCCCGATTTTTGAGAAAGTGTAGGTTTTTCGTGAATTTGAAGCCCAACACCGTGGCCTGTTGAATGGGTGAAATATTCGCCGTAGCCTGCCGCTTCTATAACACTTCTTGCCGCAGCATCGGCTTCACAACAAAGCGTTCCCGCACTTACGGTGTTAATTACATTTTGCTGAGCGCAAAGCACGGTTTTATAAACCTCTGCCATTTCATCGGTTACAAAGCCAACGGCAACCGTTCTTGTCATATCGCTGGCATAACCGTTAATAACTGCGCCGAAATCCATTGTTATAAAATCGCCGTTTTCTACAGCCTTATCGGTTGGAACACCGTGCGGCATTGAGGAGTTTTTGCCCGAAACGGCTATTGTTTCAAAGGCATTTCTTTCAGAGCCGTAAAGCTTCATTCTGTATTCCAAAAATGCGGCAATTTCCCGTTCCGTTACGCCTGCCTTTATCAACTGCAAGGCATCGCAAAATGCCTTTTCTGCAATGCGCTGCGCCGCAACAATGCTTTGAATTTCTTCACGCTTTTTAACCGAGCGCATTTGCATTAATTTATCGCTTAAAGGCTGGTGTGCCATAACCTTGACAGCAAGCTTTTGCTTAAGATTATTAAAGGTTGCAATATCGTTTTCGGTTTCGATTAAAAGCCTTGAAACGCCAAGAGCGGCAAGCTCGCTATTAAGCTGATTTACAAGACCGCTTAACAAAACAACACGCGCGCCGACAGCCTGCTTTGTTGCCGCTTCGAAATATCTTCCATCAACAAAAAGGGTGTTGCCCTTATGGGTTAAAAGAAGATAGCCGAGCGAGGATGGAAAGCCCGTTAAATAACGGCGGTTTTCGGGTGTAATTATTAGTGCGGCAGTTTTTTCGTTTACATACCTTAAGGTTTTATCCATTAGATTAATTCTCCAATAGCCTTAAGTGCCATAGTGTAGCTCTTTTTGCCAAAGCCAGCTATAACATCCTTACAAACCTCTCTGATTACCGATATATGGCGGAATTCCTCTCGCGCCATAACATCTGACATATGAACCTCAATAAAAGGTTTATTTACGCAGGCAATTGCATCTCTAATAGCATAGCTATAGTGAGTATATGCCCCTGCATTTATAATGCAACCATCGTATTCGGCGAGTACACTGTGAATTTTGGTTATGATTTCACCCTCGCAGTTGGACTGGAAAAAATCGCACTCAATATTAAGCTCACTACCATAGGCCTTTATTTCGGCATTAATGGAATCAAGTGTGTCGGCACCGTAGATGCTTTTTTCGCGGATGCCAAGCATATTAAGGTTTGGTCCGTTAATTATTAAAACTTTTTTCATTTTGCAATACTCCAATAATAGTCTTTCATTGCCCTTGCATCCTCGGCTTGAGTTCCTGCCGATTCGCAAATAATTGTAGGCGAGCACTGATATTTATAAATCAGTTCGCAAACCGGTTCAAAATTGGGGCCGAAGATATTGTCTTCAAAGGTTAAATGCCTTACCTCGCCGCCTGCTGAATATTCAATTTTTGAAAAGTGGGAATGAAATTCGCGAAGGCGGGAAATGCCCAGTTTGTTTTCTATGGCACGAAATATGCCTTCAAAATCATCCGTTGTTTTAAGTATTCCCCTATCTCTTGCGTTTAGGTGACCGAAATCAATGCAAGGAACAAGTCTTTCATCCAGCGAGCAAAGAGCAAGCACCTCGTAGAGCGTGCCAAGTTGATTAACCTTACCCATAGTTTCGGGGCAAATTCTGATATTAGACAGACCTTCGGCATCAAGTGCGGAAATTGCCAGCTTCATGGTATCTATTGCAAGGCTTAAGGCTTCCTCTCGCGAGATTTTTCCGCAAGAGCCTGTGTGGACTACTATTCGGTTGCCGCCCATTGCATTGACTGCGCGGGCGCTTTGAAGAATGTAATCTACCGATTTAATTCTTTTTTCCTCTTCTACAGAGGACATAGAAATATAGTAGGGCGCGTGAAGAGAGAGGGCTATATTCTTTTCTTTAGCCAATACTCCAAGCTCGGCGGCTTTTTCCTGACCGATGTTTACACCTCGGCCACACTGATATTCAAAGGCATCGAGCCCCATTTTCTCTATATATTCAGGGACCTGAAGACTGTGCTTATATCCCATTTTGGCAAAGCTTTCGCTGTTACCTGCAGGACCAAATTTAGCGCTCATTTTTCCACCTCTTTAACATTATTTGTTCAAAATATCTTTTTATTTTAAAGAATGATGTTTCTTCCGGAGTTATATCGGTTACCAGCACCGTTTTAACCCCTGCAAGGCGGCCGCCCATAACATCGGTAAAGATTTGGTCGCCAACCATTGCAATATTTTTTCTTTTAACCCCAAGGCGCCGTGCCGCCCTTATGTAGCCAAACGGCAGCGGCTTTGCGGCAAGGCCTATAACATCGAGCCCAACGCTATCGGCAAAAAGCTTTGCCCTTTTTGTTTTGGCGTTGGAGAGTATTATAAGTGGCAGGCCGTTTTCCTTCATAAGCGAAAGCCATTCGGGCACACCCTGCCTTAAGGTTTTGTTTGCATGTGCAACCGACATAGTGTTGTCGACATCTAGCAGCAAGGCTTCAATACCATTTTCACTTAAAAATTCGGGTGTTATATCGGTTAGGGTATTATATATATAATGAGGTTTGAACATTTTGTTATCCCCTTAAAATAATGCATAAAAACAGAAAAAGCGGTTGCTCTGCAACCGCTTTCAGCTTTTGAGTAATATCGCTT
>JAGBGJ010000020.1 GCA_017936045.1 Clostridia bacterium | reverse complement strand
AAAAAATGTGCCTACGGCGTATTTATATGTCGCAAAAGCGACTCCGTTTTTATTCTTTCTTATTTATTATTTATAAATGAATTGCACCCGAAAGGGGCAGTATCGGAGGTAAATATTATGTCAAACACAAAAAAACAAACCGAGCGTTTAGCCTTGGGGGCACTTTTTACCGCCCTTGTAATCATTTTACAGCTAATCGGCTCGGCCATTCGACTTGGGCCCTTTTCAATTTCACTTGTTTTGGTTCCAATAGTTTTAGGCGCAGCCCTGTGCGGATATAAAATCGGCGGATTTTTAGGGCTGGTTTTCGGCGCCGCCGTGCTTATAAGCGGAGATGCAGGCGCATTCCTTGCCGTAGATGTTTTCGGTACGGTTTTAACCGTGCTTGCAAAAGGTCTTTGCTGCGGACTTGCCGCAGGCCTTGTTTATAAGGCGCTAAGCCGCAATAACACCTACCTTGCTGTTATTGCCGCCGCCATTGTTTGCCCCATTGTAAACACCGGCGTATTCCTGCTTGGCTGTCTTGTCTTCTTTATGGAAGCTCTAACCCAGTGGGGCACCGCGCTTGGCTTCCCGAATGTTGGAAACTACATTATTTACGGTGTTGTGGGCGGAAACTTCCTTGTGGAAATGGGAATAAACATTATTTTAGCGCCCGTAATTATCCGAGTTATTAACATTGTTAAAAAGAACAAAGTATAAATGTTAAAGCCACGGCACAGCCGTGGCTTTTTTCTATTTTACAAGGGAGTTTTCTTTATAAATAACGCTTGCCAGCGCCACACCGCAAATGCCCGAAACAATTTTACCTACTATCATTGGCAGAACATATTCGGCATTAAAGGCCATTGTAATGGCAAGGTGTCCGCCAAGGGCAAAGGCAGCCGAAACCGCAAAGGCCGAATTCAGCACAACTCCCTTTTTGTTCATTTTATCCATTGAGCTTAATGTAGTTACATTGGTAACAAGGGTTCCCAAAAAGCAAAAGGCCGAATGGGGGTCAAGCCCGATTTTTGCGCCGATTTTGTTAAGCGGCTTTTGAATAAGCTTAGAAACCACAAACATAAGCGGCAATGCGCCCGAAAGGGTTACGCAAGCGTTAGCACAAATAAAGGCGGCATTTTCGAAGCTGTCGAAATGCTCGCATATTTGGATTTTTGTTAAAAAGGTGAATATTGCACACACAAGGCCCAGCATTGCAATCCAGCGGACAATATGCCCAAAGGCCACAAATATCTTTATGCAAACCTTTGTAAAGAGTATAAGCATTACACCCAGAATAAGGGAAAATACTATTAAAGGCAAAATACTGATAAGCAAAGGTTTAACGGGGATTTTGCACATAAGCCCTGCCACAAAGCAGCCAACGGGAACGGTTATAATTCCGCAAAGAATACCAAAAAACATTTCCCCGTGCTGTTCCTTTTTAACCACACTAAGCGCAAAGGGAATGGTAAAGGAAACCGCACAGCCCAGCATAGAAGAAACCACAAATGCGTTAAAGTTTCCTATGCTTTCATCCCTGCAGACCGCGCCTGCAAGGGTCATTCCGCCCATATCGTTTGCAAAAAGCGAGGCAGGTATTACCGAGGGGTCAATTTTTACAGCCTCGTAAAACCAGTTGAAAAACGGGGTAAGCCATTCCCCTATAGCGGGGGCTACCACCAGCATTCCAAGCATTGAAAATACCATTGGCGCAAAGAGCGAAAAGCCCTTTTCAAACTCTTTGCCAAGCCCCAATCGGTTGCCCAAAAGCTTGTCGGCCGCGCCCAAAACCGCAAATATTAAAATTATAAGGGTAAGCAGGTTCATAGGCCCTCCTCTTTAAAGCCGTTTTCGGTAAGAATATAGTGGGATTTAAAGCCGGCCGCCAAAAGCAGCTCGCGCATTTCCTTGTAGTAGCAGTCAATTAATCTTGCATCGTGGCAGTCGGAAGTAATAATCGCGCCAAATCCGCAAGCCTTAAACTCCTTTAAAAACTCCATTTGTGGGTAGGGAACATTGTTATAACCGCGCGCAACGCCGCCCGAATTTATTTCAAAAAGCGGGATTTTGCCCTTTATATCGTGAATGGCTTCAATTCCGTATTTTATATATTCCGCCGAGGCTGTATCAACAAAATGCAGTGTTTGGTTGGTTTTAATAAGCACATCGAAATGCGCCAAAACATCAATTTTAGCGGCGCTCGGCAATAGCTTTAAGGCCTCGAAATATTTTTTTGCAAAGGCAAGTCCATTACCACCGAAATTATCCCCAACATAAGCTTCAACCTCTTTTACTCCCCTGTCAAAGCCGAGCCTATTACCCGCAAAATCAAGATAGTGCATAGAGCCAAGCAGGTAATCAAAGCCCTCGGTTGGTACGTTGGAATAAAAATCGTATTCAAGGCCGCAAAAGATTTCTATTTTATCCTTATATTTTTCCTTTAAGGATAAAACCTCGGCCCTGTAACGAACCATATCCTCTACTGTCATCTGGTAGGGGTAATCGGAAAAATCAAGATATGTATGTTCCGAAAAGCCAATAGAATCAAAGCCCTTTTCTATAGCCGCAAGCACCATTTCTTCGGGGGTGTTTTTTCCATCGGCATAAAGGGTATGAATATGCAGGTTTTGTTTTGTCGGCAAGTGGTTCGCCTCACTTTTCCATAATTTGCTTTTTGATTATAATACCGTTTGATAAGAAATACAACAGAAACTTCGCCTTCCCCTTGAGGGGAAGGTGGGTTTTGCAGGGCAAAACTCGGATGAGGTGTTGATGTTTGACCTTAACTTTGTCATAACTTATACTGTTTTGTAAGGTTTTGTCGAATCTCTTGACCGTAGTGTAAATTTATGATATTATAATTTTGCCGCACAAGTCAATAATATGCGATATTAAATTTATCGACAGAAGTCTAGTTTTGTAAAAAGCATAGGCTTCGACTTCTTGTCGATAAAATCGCAGAAACTTGTGCGGCACACAAGAGAAGCCATATGTTTTTATGCGTGTGGCTTCGCCGCACGCTTTTTTATTTTTAGGAGGATAAAATGGATAAAATAATTCAAAAAGTCGCCGACAAATACGGAACCACTCCCGAACAGGTAAGAGCCGATATCAGCTGTATGATAAACGAAGCCATTAAAAACCGTAACAACTCCCCTGAATCGCAAGCATTATGGAAGGAGCTTTCCCCAAACGGAGAACTTCCCTCTGTAGAGGAATTTCTTTTGTTTGTCACACCACAGGCAAAAAATGGGTGTGATAGCAAAAAAAGAAGATTTTAATAATATGCTTTGTGTTGAAGCAACACCAAATCTGATAAAGTAATTTAAATTATGTTTGCTTACTCCCGACTCGGGCAGACCGCGCCGCCTACCGCGGCGGCGCGACTGCTTCGCCGAATTCCTAAAGGAGTTCAGTTCTCTTACGAGCAAAATAAAAGAAAAATGCCACCCCGCTTGGGGTGGCATTTCTTTTATGGCGCGCTGTAAGAGATTCGAACTCCTGGCCTTTTGGTCCGTAGCCAAACGCTCTATCCAGCTGAGCTAACAGCGCATACACTTATAGTGCCATAGTATAATACCACAACAGTTTTAAAAAATCAAGTATTATTTTTAGAAATTGCAAATTTTTCCGTCTTGAAACGTGTCGTATTTTATAGTATAATTATGGTATACGTTTCGGAGGTTGAAAATTTTATGCAAAAAAGGCTTATTTCTATCGTTTTATCTTTAATTTTGGTTTTATCCCTTGCCGCCTGCGGCTCCGATAAAACCCCATCCGATTTAACTATCGAAGAATCATCCTCCACACCCTCCAGCACCCCCGCGCCGGAGCCGCCAAAGCCCGTTTACGCCCTTAACACCCTAACCGGCGAAACCAACCTGGCTAAAGAGGCCGAGGGCACAAAGCCTATCGCCATAACCGTAAACAATATCCGTGTGGCTCAATCTGTACAGTGTGGCCTGCACAAGGCAGATGTTGTTTTTGAAACCGAGGTAGAGGGTGGCATCACAAGGCTTCTTGCCATGTTTGCAGACCCAACAAATGTTGAAAAAATCGGTTCGGTTCGTTCCCTGCGCGTTGTTTTTGTAGACCTTGCCGCAGGTATGAACGCTCTTGTTGTTCACCACGGTATCGACCCAACCTACTGCGTTCCCTACCTTGCCTCTTCCAAGGTTGTTTCTCACCAAATCGGCTCTAAGGTAGATGGATACAGAGAGAAAAACGGACTTGCCTCCGAACACACCCTTTTCACCAGCGGCAAGTTGCTTGATGGCGTGCTGTCCGCAAAGGGTAAGGATAAGGGCGGCAACACAACCGCCTGGCTCAATTTCCGCGATACCGAAGAAAAGCTTGCTCCCTCCGACCAGGCCGCAACCAAGCTCAGTGTTACCTTCAGCGGCTCGGTTACCACACAGTTTATCTACGATGCCGAGGCTAAAAAATACGCCCGCGCCCGTAAAGATGTAGAATATAAAGATGCCGCTTCGGGCGAGCGCGAGCTTTTCACAAACGTATTCGTACTTAAAACTACCATTACCCCCTACCCCAACAAGGTTCACAAAAAGGTTTACCTCGAGGGCGGCGATGGTTACTATGCAACAGCAGGCGGAATTGTTCCCATCAAGTGGAAAAAAGGTGCTTCAAGCGAAAACTTTAAGTTCACTAATGTAGATGGCAGCCCCTTAACCGTAAACCAGGGTAATTCCTATGTTTGCATTGCAAGCAATTCTCAGCCCTTTACATTTGAATAAAAAACTAAACCCGCTACACAGTAGCGGGTTCTTTTTCTTTGTTTCTTAAGCAGAGGAGGAGTATCCGAACCCGATTTTTACAGGACAATTTTCGCCTCTGCTGTGTTAAAATACTCGCAAATCCGTCAGGATTTGCTGCGTTTTGTGCCGTGCCGATGCAAAAATCGGCACCGTAAAAATTCTGTGACCTAAAACGTGCAGAATTTTGTGTGATTTTTGGTGCAGTGAAGGTGGTAAGGCTGGCGCCTACCGCCGCCAATAATCCAAAAAGCGCCTAAATACTGCCGTTTTAGGCGTGTTCGGATATTCCTTCTCTGCTTATAGTTTCTTTAAGCTGGCCTATGTTGCCTTCAAAAACCAGATTCATACCCTCCAGCTCGGCACAGTCCATTGGCCGCATAAGGCTTGCCGCCTTGGGCAGCTTTGCCGCGCCGCTTCGGTTTAAAATTTCGGCCACAAATTGCGAGCAAAAATACTTGTTTTTCCTTTTCCATTCAATTCCCAGCTTGCAGGCAAAGGTGCCAAGTATTGAAAATTTATACTGTTCGTTATTTATCATAAAGCCTTCAACCTCTGCCCTGGCCTTTTCATAAACCTCATCCTCAACAGGAATTTCAAAAACAATACAGGGGGTGTGCGGGTCGCGCCCGAAGAAGCCTTTGTCCAGCCCCTCCATACAGGGGCCCGAGGGGAACATTTTAAGTCCCTTTTTCCTGCCCGAGGAGTAAAGCTGATAAAGCTCTTCATCGAAGGCAATAGATGCGTGGGTATATTTTGAACCCGTAAACACACGCACCAGCTTGGATGCTATGCTTTCGGTTCGGGTAAGCATCAAATAAACCGACTTCATAAATTCTCCTTTTTTCTTTGTTATTTTCATTTTACCACAAAACCCATAAATCGGCAAGGTTTTAAGTTGACAAGCAGATATGTTTTTATTAAAATTATAGTATACAAATTATCTTTGGAGCATTGCTATGGATATTAAAAGCTTAGTTTCTAATCTTACAGTTGAAGAAAAGGCCGCCCTTTTAACGGGAGATGGCGGAATGTTAACCCACGCGGTAGAGCGCCTCTCTATTCCTGCCAAAAACTTTGCCGATGGCCCCCACGGTGTGCGCCACGCAAAGCAGGAAAACTGCACCTCCTTCCCCAACCTTTGCTCGGCTGCCGCCACCTGGGACAGCGAGCTTATTTATGAGATGGGTGTAGCTTTAGCTAAGGACTGTATCCAGCACGATGTAGATATGCTGCTTGGCCCCGGAATTAACATTAAGCGTTACGCCAACTGTGGCCGCAACTTTGAATATATGTCCGAAGACCCTGTGGTGTCGGGCGAGCTTGCCGCCGCCTACATAAACGGTCTTCAAAGCCTTGGTGTTGCCGCTTCCCTAAAGCATTTTGCACTTAATAATCAGGAAAAGGACAGGCTTCAGGTAAGCGTTGAAATTGATGAACGCACCCTTAGGGAAATCTACCTAAAGGGCTTTGAAATTGCGGTTAAAAAATCCAACCCCGCAAGCGTTATGTGTGCTTATAACAAGCTGTTTTCGGTTTGGTGCAGTGAAAACAAGCTTCTTTTATCCAACATTTTAAAGGATGAATGGGGCTTTAAGGGCTTTGTTGTTTCCGACTGGGGCGCAGTTCAAAATGCAGGCCGAGCGCTTGCCGCAGGGCTTGATTTACAAATGCCCCACAACTGGGAAATGGTAGAAAATGTTAAGTCCGCGCTGGAGTCCGGCACCCTTACCGAAGAGCGCCTTAACAATGCTTGCGAGCGCTTTTTAACCTTTGTAATGTCTAAAAAAGCAGAAAAGTCAGACTACAGCCGAGCTCAGCAGCATACAGTTGCCCGAAAGGTTGCCGCAAACGGCACGGTACTGCTTAAAAACGATAATAATGTGTTGCCGCTAACTGCCGCTAATTATAAAAAAATCGCCGTTATAGGCGAATACGGTAAAGCTCCCCTTTCCTACGGTCAGGGCAGCGCCGAGGTTTTCCCGCAGGATGAGTATATCGAAAGCCCGCTTGATGAGCTTAGAAAAGCCCTGCCCGAATGCGAATTTGTTTATAATGAATTCTACCAAAAACGCGCATTTTCAGATGTTATGCTTTGGCCCAGAGAAGGTGAGTTTTTCCACTTTGTTAAGGACTGCGATGTTGTTTTAATGTTTGTTGGCGCAATGGAATCTGAGGATACCGAAAACTTCGACAGAAGAACCTTAGAGCTTAACCCCAACCAGGAAATGTTTATAGAGCTCGCCGCCAAAGCAGGCAAAAAGGTGGTTGTTATCTGCCAGTCGGGCTCGGCCATGGTTTTCGGAAAATGGAGGCATCGTGTTCACGCCATTTTACAAATGTGGCTTGGCGGCGAGGCCGCAGGCGGCGCTATTGCCGATGTGCTTACAGGCGCTGTTAACCCCTGCGGAAAGCTGCCCGAAACCTTCCCCACAAAGCCCCGATTTGACCTTGATACGGGCAACGGCCTTGTTGCAAAATACTCCGAGGGTGCCGCGGTGGGCTACCGTTATTACGATTCCCACCCCGAAGAGGTTGCCTACCCCTTCGGTTTCGGCCTATCCTACACCACATTTAATTACAGCGGCGCCACCCTTACCCGCAATGGGGACAGCCTGCGTGTTCGCTTTACCCTTAAAAACACAGGCGAGCGTGACGGCGCCGAGGTCGTTCAGCTTTATGCCGCAAAACCGCTTTCCTGTGTAAGCCGCGTACCCAAAGAGCTTAAGACTTTTAAAAAGGTTTTTCTTAAAGCCGGCGAGGAAAAGCAGGTTGAAATTGACCTTGATGTATCGGCCCTTGCCTACTACAACTGTGCCCTTAAAGCATGGGTGGCAGAGCCGGGCGAATATAAGCTTTATCTTGCCTCTTCGGCCCGTGATATCCGCCTTACCTTAGACTATATGTCCGAGGACAGCGTACCCTACACCACCAAACAAATTAGCGAAGGAATGATTGGATAGTGAAGGTTGCCGTTATCGGTTCCAGAAACCTTGCTGTAAAAAATTTAGAAAAATACCTGCCCGAGGGCACAACCGAAATTGTTTCGGGCGGCGCTCGCGGTATTGATTCCTGCGCCAAAAATTACGCCAACACAAACGGCATACCCCTTAAGGAGTTTTTGCCAAATTACGATGAGTTTGGCCGAAGCGCGCCACTGCTTCGCAATCTGGAAATAATCGACTACGCCGATATTGTGCTTGCCTTTTGGGATGGAAAAAGCCGCGGCACAAAATTTGTAATTGATAAATGCCGCGCCAAAGGCAAACCTGTTAATATATTCATATCAAAATAAAAAAGCAAGAGTTAAACTCTTGCTTTTTTATTTTATATCGTGGCGAAGCATACCTACAATTATTGAGCAGATACTAACCGTATCGCAAATTATGGCACCAATGGTAAAGTTGCAAATATTATAAATCAGCCAGCAGGGGGTGCTTATAAGCCCCATTTTTCTTATAAATGCGGCCTTGTTCACATAAAAGCTTACGGTAACGCACACCATTGCCAGAACGGGCAGCACCTCCAGTATTGCCGCGCCCACGGTAAAGGGCTTGCCAAAAACCGTAAAGGTTAATATGTAAGACAGCACAAAAAGCGAGATAAAAAGATAAATCCAAATTCGGCTGTTTGCCTTGAATTTTTCCCTTTTGCTGTAAACTATTCCCCTTAAAGCCGCAAGTATGTTAAGCAGGCCGCCAACATATACCCCCAGCATAATATAGCTCACCGAAAATAGTGCGCCGCCAAAAAGCTGCATAGTAATAACGCCTCTAGAGCTTTTTTGCTGATACGACAGTATATTAAACAGCATTGCAACAATGCCTATCCCCTGCGCCACAATGTCGTAAAACTCCATATTTTTCACCTTGTAAACCATTTTTTGGTTAGATTATAGCATAAATTACATTTATAAGCAACGCTTTGCTTTACAAAGCAAGAAATTTCTTCACTATTACTTATTACTTAATCGACAAGTTTCGAAAAAAGAAGAGTGAAAAGTGAAGAGTTAATAGTGAAAAAGTAAAATCGACAAACCTCTATCGAGATTTGTCGATTTTGAAAAGGTAGTATAAATTGGATGCCCTTTGAATCTTTTGGTTATGGGTTTGAACCCTTACCGTTTTTAGTTTATTTTTTT
>JAGBGJ010000019.1 GCA_017936045.1 Clostridia bacterium | reverse complement strand
TTATATAATCGGTAAATGCAACGTGCAAGCAAAGGTTTAAATAGGCCTGCTGAAGGTAGAGCGAATCCTCTTCTTGTGTAATATCGCAAAGCCTTTTAAGTGCAGTTTCAAGCTGAAGGGTTTTATCCCGCGAGCAATAGAAAGGCGGTATGGGGAAATCACTGCTACAATCTAAATCGAAATTTACAAGAATGGTTTGCACCTCCCCCTCATTTATGTAAAACCTTGCCTTGTATAGACTGCCTTTGGGAAGATAAATAAATTCCCCTGCGCTGAGCATAACATTTTTATCGTTTAATATATACTCTACTCTGCCCTTGGAAACCGACAAAATGCCGTGGGTTGAGCGCGGAGCCTCGAGAAAACTGAACTCATTTTGACCCCAATTCCATTTAACTGTGCTGATGTTTTTAAAGTTTAGAGGTTTTGCAAGCATTTAATCACCGCCTGAAATCATTATACATTATTTTAGCGAAAAATACAAGAAATAATCGTTTTATCAATAGTATTCTAAAGACAAATAATATATTATATAATAAATAAAATACACTGACGCGCAATATTTATTTTGGGAAGGAAAGGTATTAAAATGAAAATTACAAAAGAAAAACTAAGAAAGGTGTTGGCGTGTTTAATGATTGGAAGTTTACTTGCAACAGGAATTATGATTCCTGCACAGGATACTGCTGTTTTGGCAAAGTCTAATGCAGGCGCTATAGCTCTTGCACGCCAGGCCGCAGCAGAAGGTATTGTTGTTCTTGAAAACAAGGACAATGTTCTGCCCCTTAAGGCAAACTCCCCCGTGGCTGTTTTCGGAAGATGTCAATACGACACATTTTCCGGCGGTTACGGAACAGGTAAAGGCCCTGCAACCGATTACCCCCCTATAACAATTATGCAAGGCTTTGATAACAACCCTGCACTTTGTTATAACGAGGACTTAGCTGAGGTTTACAGAGATTGGATAAAGGAAAACCACGTTCAAACCGGTGGCTGGGGCACATGGCCCGCAAATCACCCCGAAATGCCCGTATCAAATGAGCTTGCAGCTGAGGCTGCTAAGACTTCGGATACTGCAGTTGTTGTAATCGGCCGCGCTGCCGGTGAAGACAGAGAGCTTACCTACGAAGAAATTAAGCTTACAACCGAAGAAGCTGAAATGCTAAGCAACGTTAACAACAACTTTGATAATGTTATTGTTCTTATGAACGTTGGTAATGTTATTGATATGGCATGGCGCAGCGACTACGAAAACATTAAGGGCGTAGTTTATGTATGGCAGGGCGGACTTGAAAACGGTAACGCTATTGCTGATGTGTTATCGGGCGATATTTCCCCTTCGGGCAAGCTTGCCGATACCATTGCCACATCTTTTGATTATTACCCCTCCAGCATTGCAGGCTTCGGCGTGCTTGATGGCGATGCCTGGAACGAGGTTTACCGTGAAGACATTTATGTTGGTTACCGCTATTTCGAGACCTTCCACCCCGAACAGGTGCTTTATCCCTTTGGCTTTGGTCTTTCCTACACCGAGTTTGATATTTCTTCTTCGGTAAGCTTCAGCGGAGGAAACGTTGTTGTTAATGCTACCGTTACAAACATTGGCGATACATACAGCGGTAAAGAGGTTATTCAGGTTTATTACGGTGCGCCCCAGGGCAAGCTTGGTAAGCCTGCCCGTGAGCTTGCGGCTTATGCCAAGACTAATGAGATAGCCCCCGGCGCATCCCAGACACTTACTATCTCTTTCCCCATTGATAATATGGCATCCTATGATGACAGTGGCGTTACAGGCCATGAATCGGCCTGGATTTTAGAGCCCGGCGAATACCAGATTTATGTTGGTAATTCGGTAAGAGATGCCGAGCACATCAGCTCTTATATGGTTGCTGCTAACACAGTAACCGAGCAGCTAACCGAAGCCAACGGCATCATTTGGGACCAGCTTCGCGATACCTCCGCTTTAAATAAAATCAACTCTGCTTATGGCGGACTTACCCGACTTAAACCAGTTGATAACGGCGATGGCACCTACACCGCTAACTGGAAAGGCGAAATGCCTTACTACAATACCTTTGAGGAATCGGGTTATGCTAAGCGCGTTGTTGAGTCTATTAAAAAGGCCGGCGAAAACGCTGTTGAAATGACCGGAGACAAAGGCATTAAGCTTATTGATGTATATAACGGCGAGGCTACTATGGATGAGTTTATTGCTCAGCTTACCGTTAAAGAGCTTGCTGTTCTTACCCGCGGTTACGGACCGCAGTCCTGCGACCTTTGCGATGCAGGCAGCAACGGCGGTGGCTTCGGTGGACTTATTGATTCGCTTCAGGATAAGGGTGTTCCTGCCGTTTCCACAAGAGGTACACCTGCAGGTGTAGGCGTTTCGGGCACACACACCAAAATCCCGATTGCAACCATGCTTGCTTGTACCTTTAACGACCCCCTTGTTGAAGAGCTTTACTACTATGTAGGCCAAGAAGGTGTTGAGTGGTATCTTGATGTACACCTTGCCCCCAGTATGAACATTCACAGAAATCCCCTTGGTGGCCGTAACTTTGAATACTATTCCGAAGACCCCGTTCTTGCAGGACAAATGGCTGCATCTGCCGTTATCGGTGCGCAAAAGACAGGTATGAGCGCCTGCCCCAAGCACTTTGCGCTTAACTCTCAGGAGGAGCGCCGCCGCTACACCGACTCGGTTGTATCGGAACGTGCTCAGCGTGAGGTTTACCTAAAGGCCTTTGAGATTTGCGTTAAGACCTCTGACCCCGATACCATTATGGCAAGCTACAACCGTATTAACGGCTTTGATACCTGCTATAACTTTGACCTTGCAACCACCATTCTTCGCGACCAGTGGGGTTGGGATGGCGTTCTTATGACTGACTGGTGGCTCAACCGCGACTCTTCCGATGAGCTTGGTGTTGCATACGACGCATGGAGAATCCGCGCTCAGGTTGACCTTAACATGCCCGGTATTATGCCAGGTTATGTTGGCCGCGAGAGCGAAATGAAGAATGACTGGGAAAACTACAACGATTATGTTGGCGATGACCTTGTTATTGCATTCTATGAAAACTGGGTAGCTGAGGGTTCACCTTACGATAGAATTATTCCGCTTGACCCCGACAAGACCATTACGGTTGATAAGAATCAGCCCCAGACCATTAAGCTTGGCGGCCTTACCCTTGGCGAAATTCAAAGAAGCGCCAAAACTGTGCTGAACTATGTTATGACCTCCCGTACCTTCCGTGTACATAACGACCTTCCCCTTGATTTACAAGAGGCCCCCGATTACAGCTACTTTGAGGTTGAGGGCAGACTTGCCGAAACCAAGCCGCTTCTTACCTCTTTAACCGTTAACGGAATGCCTGAATTTGATTCATTCCACCCGCTTACAAACACCTATAAGATTTACACCAGAAGCTTTGACAGTCTGCCCACCGTTACCGCTACTGCAGAAAACGATGTTACTGTAACTGTTAAGCAGGCAACTAGGGATGACCCAACAGCACTTGTTACCGTAAACAATGACAGCGCAAAGAATGTTTACCGTGTAATCTTTACAAATGAAGCAGGCCTTATTCCTATAGTTAAAAACCCTGTTTACGCATACCCCTCTGATATTCTTATAGATGGCGCTTCCCTCCCCGCTTACTATCAGACCGTTTATTCTTATGATGTAGTGGGTGATGTGGAGACCACCGAGGTTACCGTTACCACACCTGCAGGTGTTGATGCTACCGTTACCAAGAATACCGACAAAAACAGAGTAGTTATCAGGTGCGAAAGCGACCACCAGGCACAGGAATACACCATTAACTTTGTTTCGGGCGAGCTTAAGATTCCTGTATCTGATGAATTCAGCGGAACAGCGCTTGATACAAATATATGGCAGGTGCAAAACTCTGTTCATCCCGAATACATTAATGTTAGCGGCGGTACGCTTAATATCACAACCGATATTGGTGAGCTTTATCAGAAATCCAACAGCTTAAGAAATATTGTTTACCAGACCATGGAGGGCGATTTTGAGGCTACTGTTGACCTAACAGTTCCCGCAGGACTTAACGGCGGCGGAGCAAACCAGTTTGGCCTTATCGTTTTCGATGATTTTGATAATTACGCTGACATCCGTTACCAGACAACCGTTAAAGGCAAATACGATAACCTTAGCAACCATTACATTGCTTTTGCACATGAGACCGCAGGTGCTCCCACCATTGCACTCCGCGACTCGGTAATTATGAACGAAGGCTGGAACACCGATGCCTACACAGGCGAGCTTAAAGTTACCTTTAAGGTTGTTAAGGCCGGCGACACCTACACCTTTGGTTATAAGACCGCCAAGATGGCAATTGAGGGCAAGGACTTTGTAACTGTTGGCACATACACCGGCGACTTTGCAAGCCCCAAGATTGGTCTTTTCGCAACCAAGGTTGACTCCGCTTCTCCACAGTCGGTAGTTAAGTTTGATAACTTCAATGTCCCCGTGGAAACAAGCGAGCCCAAGAGCGATACCTTTGATGGCACATCACTTAACAGCTTCTGGAGTGTTAACAACCCGACAGGTAGCCTAACCGTTTCCGACGGTGCTGTTTCGATTATTCCCCAGCAGGGCGAATGGTTTGAAGACAACGAGAACTATTATGCAGATATTAAGGACCTTGTTTATCAATCTGCCGAAGGCGATTGGGACATATCGGTTGATGTTATCATACCCGGTGGTCTTGCTTACAGTTCAAGCCAGATTGGTATGCACGTGTTTGATGACTCAGACAACTTTATGAACATTATGTACCAAGCGGCATCCTCGCTGACAAGCTTCGGCGGTCATGTGTTCGCATCGCGCGCTGAGGTTGCCGGCGCTCTTATCACCGACTTTGGAAGAGTAGATGTTCCCGGTGCTGAGGGTTGGGGCGATGCCGACACCGAGGTTACCTTCCGTATAACCAAGAACGGCAATGTTTATAGCACATATTATAAAACTGCCGCTATGGAGGCAAAGGGCGAAGACTTTGCTTTTGCAAGAACAGCAACTTTGAATCTTGAAAACCCCAAAATTGGTTTATATGCAACAACCGGTTCAGACAGCAAAGTAGTAGACTATTCTGTTAAGTTCACAAACTTCACAGCCAAGGTTGTTTACGATACACCTCAGAGCGACAACTTCAGCGGAGACAGCATCGGCGCCTTTTGGACCGTAGATAATGAGGACACTTCTAAATACAATGTTTCCGGAGGTTCACTCAATATTACTACTGCAAAGGGCGACCTTTACGGCGGTTATAATGCACAAACTCCCGCTACAAACTGGTTTAATCAGACCGCAAAGGGCGAAAAATGGACCGCAACACTCAACTACACTATTGAAAATCCGAGTCTTATTGCTTCCAAGAACACTACAGGACTTATGCTGGTTGTATTTGAGGACAGACTCAACTACCTTGATGTTGGTGTTATGACAAATGCATCTACTGCGGTTAATCCTATGTATGTAAACTCCCGCCGCAAGGTTGATATGAATACCAACCCTGTTCAGACAAGACCTCTAAATGATGCTAACCCGCTGAAAACTGAAGGTTGGTTTACTTCGACCGAGCCACAGACTATAAGTGTTCGTATTACCAAGGATGGCGATGTTTACAAGACCTATTACCAGACCGAAACAATGCAGGCAAACGGTGAAGATTTCGTTCTTCTCAGAAGCGACACAATTACTACCTTCGTAACCCCCAAGATTGGTTTCTATATGGTAGCAGGAAGCAATACCGAATTCAACAACGGTACCGCTACACCTTCAAATGTTTCTATCAACAGCTTTACAGTTTCCGGCTATGTTGGTGAAGATGGCGAAACACCCGAAACTCCCGATACCCCAGAGCTTTCAACCGTTACCGTATCGGACACCGATACCACAACAATAGGCGCGGTAGATAATCTTTGGTATGCAACCGAAAACCTAAAGACTGCTACTGCAGATAATGGTACAAAGTACCTTACCGGTGCACAGGCAGGAGATTATGCGCTTTATCAGATAGATGTAACCAATACAGGATACTACGATATTGCACCCGTTATTGCGGCTGTAAATGAATCCAGCGGCGGACTTATGCTTGAGCTTTATGTTGAGATTGACGGCGAACGCGTTGCTGAATACCGTGCAACCGCAACCGACACCTGGACATCCTTTACCGAGCAGGCTGCTGTTATGGTTAAGCTGGCCGAGGGCACACACAAGCTTCGCTTCGTGTTCGATGGCGTTGCAAACTTCAGCGGAATCAACATTAAACCAAGCGCTAGTATGCCCGGTGATATTGATGAAAACGGCGTGGTTGATGCCGCCGACTTAGGCGAAATCCGCAGTATGATTATTGGCACAAAGGATAAAACCGAGCTTGCCGATTTGAATGGCGACAGCGAGGTTGATGTTAGAGACCTTGTTACCGTTAACAATATCATAAATTCTAAATCTTAATTCTAAGCACCCCGAAACCAAGTACGGTTTCGGGGTGTTCTTTTTTGCTAAAAATTATGTTTACAAATTACAAAATTTTGTTTTAATTTTAATATATTTTTTCTTTACATAGGCGCAAGTTTGGGGTAAAATATATTATAAACTTTTTTTAGGGGGAAATTATATGTCAAATGTTCGTCCCGAAACTATGGAGCGTATAACCACCAAAGCTCTTGCTGATAAGTTCATTGAAGAGCAGATTAAAGAGGTTCGCGCCCAGGTCGGAGATAAAAAGGTTCTTCTTGCACTTTCAGGCGGAGTTGATTCTTCGGTTGTTGCAGCACTTCTTATTAAGGCTATTGGCAAGCAGCTTGTTTGCGTTCATGTTAACCACGGCCTTATGAGAAAGGGCGAAAGTGAAGCTGTTATTAATACATTCAGAGGCGAGCTTGATGCTAACCTTATTTATGTTGATGCTACCGACCGCTTCTTAAACCTTCTTGCAGGGGTTTCTGAGCCCGAAAAGAAGAGAAAGATTATAGGCAAGGAATTCATTGAGGTATTTGCCGATGAGGCAAGAAAGCTCGAGGGCGTTGAGTTCTTAGCTCAAGGCACAATTTACCCCGATATTTTAGAGAGTATTAAGGCTGCAGAGGGCAAAAAGGCCGTTAAGTCCCACCACAATGTTGGCGGACTTCCCGAAGACCTTAAGTTTGAGCTTGTTGAGCCCATTAAGCTCTTATTTAAAGATGAGGTAAGAGTTGTTGGCGAGGCGCTCGGTCTTCCCCACGCAATGGTTTACCGCCAGCCCTTCCCCGGCCCCGGCCTTGGTGTAAGATGCCTTGGCGCAATTACACGCGACAGACTGCACGCTCTTAGAGAAGCTGATGCAATTCTTCGTGAAGAGTTTGATATAAACGGCCTTGCCGAAAAGGTTTGGCAGTACTTTATTGCAGTGCCCGACATTAAGAGTGTTGGTGTTAAGGATGAAATCCGTTATGAAGGCTGGCCTGCAATTATCAGTGCGAT
>JAGBGJ010000002.1 GCA_017936045.1 Clostridia bacterium | reverse complement strand
GTAAGCTCTACAGGGTCAACAATCTTGCCATCCTTGTAAACACGCATATTGCCTGAAGCAATTTCATCAATAAGGATAACTTCATCATTATTGAAACCAAACTCAAACTTAATATCCCAAAGGTCAAGACCAATAGACTTAAGGTCATCGGCAACAATCTTGGTAATAGCAAGGGTCTGAGCCTTCATGCTTTCGAACATAGCGGGGGACATAATACCGAGAGCTGCAAGGCCTTCGCCTGTAACAAGGGGGTCGCCCAAAGCATCGTTTTTAAAGGTGCACTCTACATAGCCGCCCTCAAGAGGAGTACCATCCTTAATGTACTCGCCATATCTGCGAATGAAGCTACCTGTTGCAACGAGTCTGCAAATAACCTCAAGACCGTGACCGAAGGTTGTTGCGGGCAGAACTTCCATAGTAGCATCTTCAACATTAGCCGAAACATAGTGAGTTTTAATTCCTGCTTCTTTAAGAAGTTCAAAATAATGAATGGAAGTGATAAGATTTGCCTTGCCGATACCTTCAATTGTAAGGCCAACCGAGTTTTCGCCTGGGTCAAACACACCATCTTTACCTGTGCAGTCATCCTTGAATTTAAGCATAACATTGCCGTTGTCAAGTGAATAAACATTCTTAGTTTTGCCTTGGTATATAAGTTTCATATTTTTCGCTCCTTTAAAGCATTTAAAATTACTGGAATATTGTAACACATATTTTTGCAAATTAAAAGTTTTTTTTGCAATTTTTTCGCATAAAATTTTTGGCATTAAACGAAAAAAATTTATACATAGTCAATAACTTCAACCACTCCGCTTGAATGATAAAGGGAGGGAGTAACCAAAATTGAATATCCGCTGCCTGCAGGGCAGGTCCATTCAATCATACTTTTTCTTGGTACCGCGCAGGTGGCAAGTAGCATCATAATTGCGCCGCCGTGCATAATAACCGCCGCGTGCTCGGCTCCCTTGGACATCATATCGCGCACAATCTGGTTAAGCCCAACACAAAGTCTTTTGGCAAATTCGGTATTATCCTCACCGTTTGGGGCTGCGGTAATTCTGCCTGCCGCCCAATCAGCGTAAGACGGAAGCACTTCAAGCTCGTTTGCGGTTTTACCTTCAAAGTCGCCAAAATCAATCTCTCTCATATTATCAACAAGCTGAATGTCGTGATTAGGGTAAAGTATAGCCGCCGATTGCCTGCAACGAAGCATTGGGCTTGAGTAAACCGCATCAACCCTTGGGTAGTCGGTTTCTTCTTTAAGCCTTCTAAGCTCGGCCACGCCTGCGGCCGCCAAGGGCAGGTCGGTAGAGCCGATATACTGCTGTTTAAGGTTGCCTTCGGTCAGCCCGTGGCGAATAAGATGGATTTTATAGGTCTTCATACATTTCTCCTGTAAGGGTGTGTATTATTGCGTTCGAAACAAGCATTCCCTTGTCGGTTAAGGATATGCTCTCATCATCTACTTTGCAGTATCCGAATTTTTCAAGATTTTTGGCTTTTTTAATTAAAAAAGGATGATACGGTGTACCGTACTTTTCTTCGAATTCCTTAAAGTTCAGCCCGCTTTTAAGGCGTAAGGAAAGCATAATATATTCATATTTGTCTCCGCCCTTGCCATCGGGTATGGGATTAGCCCCATTTATAAAGGCTTTAATATCGCTTTCGTAATAAAACCTTTCCCC
>JAGBGJ010000018.1 GCA_017936045.1 Clostridia bacterium | reverse complement strand
GTGCCGAACTTTGTAGCGTGGGAGTGGATATTAACATAGTTATAACCAGGTTGGCCTGTTGTGCAATTATTATATTTTTCAAAGAAGCTATCGGTTTGCATTAAGGCAAAAATTTGGCCATTTAATTCTTGCATATTGGGGCTTCTGTACCAATAGTTACGCTTGATGATATTACCGTTTTTCATTACATATTTAATATCGAAATTTCTGAAATTATTGATTATAGCGGGGAACTCTTCATAATTGCCATCGTGTTCTTCATTCAGGCACTCAATTATGCCTTTATGGAGATTTACGGCTTCTTCAATATTATCCTTATACTCAATTAATTCGATATAAACGGTTTCGATGTTGTTGAGCTTTGGAACTCGGTTTTCGGCATATTCGGCAATATACAGGCCGCCGATAACCATTAATGTCATAAGCGAGGCGGCTACAACACCGCTGATTATAGAACGTTTAATGTTTTTGAATCCGCGGTTGGTTATGGCGCCGATTGCAATGGCACAAAGAATTGCACACGCCACAAAGAAGAACCAAAATACCATATTGAAGTCTAAACTAAAGCCCGTGAGCACGGCTGCCATAAGGAAACCGCCAACTATTGAAACCAGCAGTGATATTATAACCGGCATAAACTTAAAGGAATAGGCATCGCCTGCGGTTTCGGTTCTTCTAACCTTGAAGAGCTTTACTGCCGCAACCACACAAAGCAGGCCGAAAACAATAAGGCCGATAACCGTAAATGCATTTGTTACCTCTATAGGCGCGGAAATATTTGTGGGCCTTTCAAGAGTGGTGGGAAGGTTCATAAGTTTATAGAAGGCAAAGGCTATTGGAGTTAGGTAGATTAGCTGGTAATAATCGAAGGCAAGGCCAGTTGCCGACTCTTCGGCCACACCAAAAATAAGCGCCAAAATTAGAACGGGGGCGATATTAATTGCAGCAAAAGCAATTATTGTATCGAAATATCCGCCGCTGCAAATTACAAACAGCAGGCAAAAAGCAGTTAATACGATAAGGGAAAGCAGCATAAACAAATAGGTGTTTATTGCGGTTACCATACTAACGCCATCAACGGTGGGAAGAAAGTTTACCATTGTAAGCCCTAAGTAGGATGCTGTCATTAAGAAAAGGCCGCCTATAAAGGAGCTGACACCCCTTGTTACCAGCATTTGGTTTCTAGTTAGCGGCAGGGCATTATACATATCCCCTGCTTTTTTACTGAAAAGAAAACCGAAATTAAGAAGAAGCAGCATAAAGGTAAGAAGCAGCGCCATACCGAGGATTACAAAAGAGATTGTGGCAAAATCCCAATGGGTTAACTGATAATCTCTTATAATGTCATCGTTTGCATCGCGGAGAATCATACCCGGGCATACAAGCAGCGCAAACGCTGTTACGAGCAGGGTTAGCGGGGTTTGCTTTTTAAGGGTAAATTTAAAGAAACTTAAAACAGGATTATTTTTAGCCGAGGAGATTCTTGATGTCATAACCGACCGCCTCCATTTCGTATATAAATATTTCTTCTAAGCTGGGTTCAATGCTTTCGGCAAAGATTGGGTCAAGCGAGTTGATTTTTTCCATTATTTCATCTTCGTTGCCCCTTATAACCATTTGAAGAAGCGAGCCCATTTTTTCACACTTTAAAATATCAAGGGTGTGAAGCTTAACCTCGGGCGGCAACACCTTAAATGCGGCCTGAATTTTATGGAAGTTACTGCGGACATCCTCCAGCGAATCGCTGAAAAGAATTTTTCCCTTGTGAATTAAGGCGATATGGTCGCAAAGGTCTTCCAGCTCGCGCAGGTTGTGGGATGCGATAATTACTGTCATTTGGTTGGTTTCGATACCATCTAAAAGCAATTCCTTTAGAACAGAATTTTTTTGCGAGGGCATCATACCGGAAAGCATGCTCCGTCATTCCGTGACTTAATACGACGCAGGCTTTTACATCTCCGTCCGGAATCCAGACACCGTTTTCGAAATGTGTATAAAAACGTCTGAAGTCCATATTGATGGTGCCTATAATAGCGGAGGATTCATTCGTACAGTGTTTGGCATGG
>JAGBGJ010000017.1 GCA_017936045.1 Clostridia bacterium | reverse complement strand
TAGTCAACACCAAGATTCTTAACGGTGGTGTTGCCCTTAATTGTGGAAATAAGACCCATTGAATAGGTGGGTGCGGTAGCGGGGCCTATGGTACCATCGTGAGCATAAACACCGTAAACGGTATAGCCGTTACCATCGAGGTTGCCCTGGAAGGCTGTGCTTCCGCCATATCTCCACATATTTACCTTGTAGCCGTACTGGATAGAACCGGTCTGCCAGTTAATCTTAGATAAGTCATTTAAGTAGATATCATTCTGGAGCTGATAGTAAACGCCTGCGCCGCCGTTGTTGTAAATTACATAGTAAAGCTCTGCGCCTGTGTAAATTTTCCAAGGATTGGCCTCGGTGCCATCGCCAACAGTAGGAGCAACGGATGTGCCATCCCAGTATTCGTAGGTAACCTCTTCCTCGGTTTCTCCGCCTTCTCCAGTTTCGGTATCTTCCTCTTCTTCCTCTTCGACTACCGGTTTAACATACGCTTTACCTACAAACGCAGTAAGTACGGGATAGCCTTCGGTTGCGGTAAATACAGAGTTTGTATTTAAGTTAGGCATTTTATTAGCGTTGGTAAATACATCGAGTCCCTGCATATTGTCGGTAGTGCGGTTTGTATGCCACCAATAATAAGGTGTTACTCCATCAGACTCAAAGCCTGTATAGCCTGCACCGTAGTTATTTGCATAAGAACCGTGGGTTCTGATTCCGCTGTTCCATCCTGAACCGATAACTGCACCAACGGTGTAGTTATTGAAATAACCATAAACCTCGGTTTCTTCTGCAGAGGTTTCGGGGTTGGTTACAGTTGTATAGAAGGAAACACCCCATGTGTTACCTGTAAACTTAGAGGCTGCAACATCGCCCGAACCATTGATAACGGTTCCGAGTACATAAGAGTTGGATACGGTGAGTCGGCAAGAACCACCGCAAACATAACCGATAAACGCACCGGAAGAGCCGCCGTGTACCTTAACATCTTCACCAACATAGCACTGGTCGATAGTGATATAGTTTTTACCGCCGTTTTCACCAACATTTCCGAAGAAGGGAGATGCGGCAGCGTAATGGTTGATATAGGTGCAATCTACACCAAGTTTGTTAACAGTAATATTTACATTAGATGCGATACGGGAGAAAAGTCCGATATTATGATAACGGGTTGTTCCAAGGTCTCCTGTCTTGGTATCAACAGTTGAGTTATCCTCATAATACATACCATAAACGGTATATCCGTTACCATCGATAACGGTGGATTCAATCGCTGCAGTAGCTGCATCATCTGCAGTTGCTGTAGTTCTGATATCGGTATACCAGGACTTAGGTACATAGCCTGCAGCGGCCTTACCTGTTTCCCAATCGATAAGATTTACATCGTTAAGGAAGATATTATTTGTAAATCTGTAATTCTTACCTGTCATGTTTCCGCTGTAAACAACCCAAGCGAGCTCTTCAGCGTTGGTAATTAAGATGTAGCCGTCTGTATCGGTCTTTGTGGGCTGAACTCTTGTTCCATCCCAAACATCAATTTCAACTACCTCTGCGCCGGTGGAAGCGGTAAGAACAGGATATCCCTTTGTAGCTGTCCAATAGTTGCCGCCCACATTAAGAGCAGGCATTGTTCCGTCAATTTTAAGAACGCTCTTGCCCTGCATCTGCTCCTTGGTAAGAAGGGTTACACCGGCAACTGTTCCTGCCTCGGTTTCATAGCAGTTCTCAGCTGTAACTCCGCCTGTATAGCCCGCAACAATAGGACCGTTGGCATTAAAGCTGTTGTGTACCGTAGCTCTCTTTACGAAATAACCCGAAACTAAACCGTAGCAAGCATAATCTAAGGTTTCACCGGCTGCCAAGCTCTCTATTTCTGTTTTAGCGTAAGATGCACAGTTTGTGATAGTAACAATACCATCGTGTATACCGCTTACTAGTGCGGTTGCGTGAAAGGCTGTAACAAAAATATTCTTTCCTGCAACACAGGAATCGAGTATTACTGTACCGCCCTGAGCGTTTCCTACAAATGCGGCTGCATTTGTTTCTGCATCGACATGAGCATAATCTACTGTAAGGTTTTTAATGGTTGCGGTCTGACCTGTTAAAACTACAGGAACAAGTCCGCGACCGCCATCATTTCCGGTCCAACAAGAATGAACATATTTACTGTAAAGACCGTAAACTGTATGGAAGTTACCATCGATGGTGCCGTTAAAGCCGTTTGCTACATCGCCGGAGGTATACCAAGCGTTCAAATTGTATGAAGCTGTATCGGACATCCAATCGTACTTGGTGATGTCGTTAAGATAGATATCTTTTGTAAGAATAAAGCTTCCGTTTTCGATAACGGTTGAATCTGCAAGGGTAACTGTACCGCTGTTTGCAATAATATAAGCCAACTTTTCTGCGGTATCAATTTCATACACGCCATCCCCGTTAGCATCGGAGGGAACTTCTGTATTACCGTTCCAAACGGCGCTTGCCTCGTTTTCCTCTTCCTCGGTGTTGTCCTCATCTGTAGCAGACTCGCCGAGAGTGGGATACCAGTCGGTACCGGTTACAAAGCCGTTTGTTAAGTTTTGGGTTTCCTCTACGGGATAGGTCATATAAATATGGTCAAGTTCAACCACTGCAGCACCGGTAGTTTGAACCATAAGAACGGGAACATCGCCCTGCATCTGACCTGTTTTTAAGGTAACTTCAATAGAAGCTGCAGTCCAGTCGGCAGCGGCAGGAAGGTTTCCGCTTTGAAGTGCGGTTGCACTACCCGGAACATCGCTTGCAATAGCTGTGCCTGCGTAAAGCTTTGCATCAGCAGTAGCGCGGTACTGGAAGGAAATTACATATTTAGTGCCTGCCTTGGTTTCGAATGCAGTTTTGTCGCGAAGTTCAAAAGAGTTAAGTGAACCTGCTTCGGCATTAATTCTGATGTTATATGCACCTGCATAGGTGTTTCCGCTAACTATGGAAGTGGTAGCAGAATTGTAGCTGCCGTTATTGATTCCCATAGTATAGTTTTCAAAGCCGCAGTAATACTCGCCGCGGTTAAGCTTTGCCCAGCCATAATAAACGCCTGCGTCGGCATAATCAAGAGCATTTTCTAAGCCGTTAATTTTGGTGTTAAGCTCTGCATCGGCATAAATACCTGTTAAAATATAACCATCACGCTCGGGAATAGAGAGGTCGGATACGGTGGTATAGTCAGATGTGTATACTGTCTCTTCATTTTCACCATCGTAGTTATAAACGGTCATAGGAACGCACTCGCTGATGCGGATGTCATCGACATAAATTTCTGCATTATAATCCTCGCCCGAGGTTTGAGATGCTATAAAGAATCCTAAGCCTACAGGATTTGACTTTGTGGTGAAAAAGCCTCTTGCGGTAACCCAACCATCAGTTGTATTACCTGCCTCAACAGATACTGCAGTTGTGAGGATTCTGTCAGGATTATATTTATACTCATCCTGAGCACCGTGCATTCTCTTGTATGTATCACGAATCTGCATATCGAAAGCAACATTAGCTGCCTTTACATAATATCTAAATTCGTACTCATAGGTTGTTTCTGCCTTGGGGGTGTACAAAGAAAAGGTAGTTTTTGTTTCTTCTGTTCCCTGCTTATAAATACGAACTGCGCCAGGCCAGCTGTTTGTTTTGCTTTTAATATGGCCAAAGGACACAACATTGTTAGCCTGACTGTCGAGCGGGTCCTGAGCAACCGATGTGCCATAGGAACCGAACGATTCATACACCCAACTATCATTTGCGCTGATGATAGGTGCCTGTAAGGTTTCATCGACCCTACTTTCCAATGTGATGTCGGACTCATCATCATAGGTGTTGATTGTTGTATAGAGGTCGAGTGCTGCAGATGCAGTGATACCACCAACAAACACACTTGAGACAAGGAGTGCCAACGCGAGAATAAAGCTTAAAGACTTCTTTAAGTTACTCATAAAAATATCTCCCTTTCTAATTTTGACTGTTTTAAGTCTTGCCGAGACCGATACTTTGTGAAATATTGTGCAAAAAGCCCATATTCCACTATTCAGTTATATTATACCATAACAAATTTAAGCAAGCAAATCTCTAAATATCACAAATATTGTTAATAAAAATTGTTGAAATTGCCAACTCTTTTTCCCCGCCGTATTTTTATAGCAAAATAAATACCCCCGTATAACGGGGGTATTTCATTTTCGGGCATAGCTCTAAACAATACTGGCTGCGCTGGGGTGCGCTTTAAGGGTGGCCTGCCAGCCACGCATATATTTACAAGCCACCAGTAAACTGGTATATATAACGCCTTGTCCGTTTACAATTTTATCAAACGGAACTCTAAAAAATATAAGCCTCCCTTGCCTAAAGGGAGGGGGACCATCGAAGATGGTGGAGGGATACGGTTTGTTTATCCCCTCGCCACGCTTCGCGCGGCCCTCTCCCCTCTAGGCGAGGGGCGCTTTTATATGATTAAATATTTGTTCATCTGTTAACCTCTTTTGAACCACGCGACTATCGCGTGGTTTTCGCTATACAGTAAAAAGAACCCTCGGATTTCTCCGAAGGTTCTTTAAAACTTTAATTATGCACCGATAAGGAGCTTGCGAATCTTTGCATAGTCTCCATCGGGTACGATAGCTGTTGCAAGGCCTGCTGTATTCAGATTTCTGAGTGCAACAAGGTCGCGGATGTCGGTAATCTGGTCGAAGGTTACATCGCCTTCAAACACGGGAAGGTTATTGATATACATTGCTGTATCGCCCTTTCCAAGTGCCTGCTTGTAAGCGTAGCCTTCGGTTACAGACATAACATCTGTTGAAGCAACATTCTCGTTCATTACGGTAGCAAGACTGCCGTGGGGGTTGGGGTTAGCCGAGCTGAACTGCCATACATCACAGTCTGCGTTGTACTTATCGTAAACAACATGCTCATGACCGTGTTGGTAAGCCATAATTCTACCTGTATCACCAGTAAAGTCTGCAGAAATTCCATAACCATCGTGAGTATAAGCGGTCTTGTTCTGGTAAGCTCCCATAATATCGGAAAGAACTGTACCGTTTACATAGGTCTGACCGTTACGGTCGGCAGTGATTGCCATATGAGAGAGAACGATTATGTTGTAATCCTCGGGAAGAGTGCCAAGAGCCTCTTCGGCAAGCCACTTCATCTGATATTTGCTGTAGCCCCAGAAGTTGTAACCGTTATAGGTGTTGGAACGAACATTAGCAGATGTGCTGCTGTTGTTAATAAGTGTGAACTCACCGTTTTCATCGTAAGCGTATTCGTAGTCGGAAGCGTTGAGGCAGATAACACGAGTATTCTTATTATCTAAGTCATAATAGTAATACTTGGAGTTAACCTTGCTGTTATCATAGGGGTCAACGTTCTGAGAAACCTCGATAACTGTTCCATCAGCTAAGGTACGGTTAACGAACTGGTCGATGATGGTGGACTGCCACTCATCAGGGCTGATAATCTTAGCGCTAAAGTCTGCATGTGTTACAGAATCAGAGACTGTGCCGTAAGCATTGTCATCGTGGTTACCAACGAGGATGAATACGGGCTTAGTGCAGTTAGCGGTTTCAGCAAGATAGCCGTTAAGTGCGGTAATCCAAGCATCGCTTGTGCCGTAACCACCGTTTGTAAGGTCGCCGCCAAGAGCAACGAAGTCGATTTCTTCCATTTCGTTTGCCATCTTAATAGCAAGAGCATACTGCTTAGCAGACTGGTCAGGGCTTATGGGGCCAACATCTCCGCTGGTATCAAAGTGGGGGTCGGTGATGAAGATATAGTTTACAGCGGTATCGGGCTGGTCTGCAAGGTTTTCTTTTATAACCTCGGTTTCAAGGTCATAATAGCCTGCATTAAGAAGTTCCTGTGCGGTGCCGAAGGCAACTCTGTGAGCCTTGGATACGGGAACGTGAATCTTGGTCACATCAACTTCCTTTTCGAACTTAACATAAGCGCCACGAATCATTCTGTCAACAAACAATACTTTGTCGGCATCAAGGGGTGCCATACGGTTGTCGAAGAATAAGGGTGCGAAATCTTCTTCAAGAACAGTTCCTGCGGGGAGATATACATAGTTGTTAGCATTAGCTGTAGCAAAGCTTGCATCGTTCTTTATATAAGCAGAAGCCATTTTAAGTCCTGCCATTTTAGCAGAGCTCATTAAAACATCTGCGCCCTTCATATTGTCCTTGGATATTGTTGTAACGCCGGTATTTAAGCCACCATCTTCAGCCTCATAGCAGTTTGTTGCAGTAAAGGGTGAACGGTTTTCAGAAATCATTCTGCCGCCTGCGTTATAGCAGTTAACAAGGTTAATGTTGGGTACATAGTCCCAATGTGTATAGCCAAGGAATGCGTAGTGTCCGGTGTTTGCATAGCCTGAGGATAAGCTATAGCAGTTTTTAACATTAAGTGTAATATCACTTCCGTAAACATAACCTACAAGGTTGCCTACATAGCTTGAATTAGCATAAACATTCTGGCCTACAAAGCAGTTTTCAATAGTAGTATCCGCCGAGTGAACCGAACCAATGATAGGACCGGTGATGGAATCATAACGGGAGAACATATAGTCTACCTCTATGTTCTTAACAGTTACATTTCCGCCTGCTGTTGTTCTGGGGATAAGACCTGTAGCATAGGAGGGAGTAGAAGAATAGTCGGTTTTACCATCGTGGATATAGATACCGTATACGCCGTAGCCGTTACCATCTAAATGACCATTAAATACGGCAGAGCCGCCGCTTATCCACTTATGAACAGTATAACCATCAGCGATAGAGCCGGTATGCCAGTTAACCTTAGTGATATCGTTTAAGTAGATATCGTTCTGGAGCTGATAGTAAACACCATCTCCGCCCTGATTCTTAACTACATAATAGAGCTCTGCACCGGTGTAAATTTTCCAAGGATTATCCTCGGTACCTGCACCAACGGTAGGAGCAACAGAGGTGCCATCCCAAATGCTGGTTTCGGAATCTTCCTCTCCGCCGCCGATTACGATATTGTCCTTAACTTCTGGTTTAACATACATCTTTCCAACCATAACAGTAGGAATGGGGAAAGATTCCGTTGCGGTAAACATTGTGGTAGCTGTTTGAGTTTCCCAGTCAAGATTAAGGTTGGGCATGTTTTCAAGTGCATTTAAGCCCTTCATAAGTTCAACAGAAGATAAGCGCTTTGCATGCCAAGATTTTTCTGCACTTTCAGCCCAAAAATATCCAACCGCATAGTTGCAGTATGCTTTATTATGAACCGTATCTCTGGCGCTATAAGCTCTGTTTACAATCGAACCTACAGAGTTATAATTGTTATAGTGTCCGTTCCATGTGGGACCCCATGAGTTTCCGAGGAATACTGCTTGTTCGGGGTCAAAAGAAACGGTTGAAGAATAAATATTCGCGTTAGAAGCAATATTTGTATATTTATGGCTGGCAGCTATATCTGCACCAACTACGCAAGCTGCCATACCTGCAGTTACATATACATTTTCACCAGAATAGCACTGGTCAACAACTATTGTAGGTTTGGTGCCGTTATCACCGGCTTTTCCTATAAAGGGAGCAGCTGCAGCATAGAAATTAATATACATATAATCAACACCGAGGCTTAAAACGCTAACCGATGTTCCGCTGCCCGTGCCGGGAATAAGACCAACATAGTTGTATCTAACTGTTCCTGATGCGCTGGTCATTTCTTCTCTGGTGGAATTATCAGTATAGTATAAACCGTAAACCGAGTATCCATCACCATCAAGAGTTCCTTGGAAAGCTCTGTTTTTATACCAAGCGTTAGGTGTATAACCTGATGCAGTTACACCAGTTTCCCAGTTGATTAGGTCGATATTATTAAGGAAAATATTATTTGTTAGTTTATATGTTGCACCAGCAACGCCGCCGTTATAAATAACATATGCAAGTTCTTCGGGCGTGCTGATTAAGGTGTTCCCTGATTCATCGGTATTAGTGGGTGCAATGCGAGTGCCATCCCAAACACCGAGGTCCTGAACTTCAATACCTCTAGAAGCAGAAAGAACGGGATACTCATTAGTAGCAGTCCAATAGTTACCGTTTGAGTTTAGTATGGGCATTGTTCCTTCTACAGAAAGAACATTAGTACCCTGCATTTGTTCTTTTGTAAGAATTACAGCTCCGGTCGTAACATTGCCTTCTTGGGTAGCAAAACTGTTTGATACCACAAAATTAGCCATGTCTCTGGAAGTAATTGGTCCGTTTGCATTGAAACTGTTTCTTACAATAATAGCACCTGATGACCAAGTATTATTTACAAGACCGTAACTAAACCAACCTCTATTAAGGTTTGTTTCATCCATCGCACCTACTACAGTAGTTGCATACGATGCACAGTTACTAATTGTAACGGTTGATGTGCCGTAATACGATACAGTGCCTACGAAAGCGCCGGCACGATAGCCTTCAACATAAACATTAGAGCCTACGGTGCAGGAATCGATTTCTGCTGAACCTCTGTCAACAAGGCCTACAAAGGCTGCGGCATTTCCGCTTCCAAACACATTGGCACAGTCAATTGTCAAATTCTTAACAACAGCATTTGCGTCTTCCATTACAGCAGGAATAAAACCGTATCCACTTGTAATATTATGGCTGGTGTTAGTATATTGATACCTGCTGTATAAACCATAAACTGCATGGAAATTTCCATCAATAGTTCCACTGAAAGATGGTGCCGTTGTATTGTTGTACCAAGGTGTTACAGAAGAATTATTTTCATCAGCAAGCCAGTTAGCCTTTGAAATATCGTTAAGATAGATATCCTTGGTAAGAATGAAGCTGCCGTTTTCAACTACGGTTGAATCTTCAAGAGTAAGGGTACCACCGTTTTTAATTACATAAGCAAGCTTTTCGGCGGTATCAATTTCATATACTCCATCACCATTGGCATCTGCGGGGAGTTCGGTTTCTCCTGTCCAAACAGCGCTGGCTTCGGGAATGGTAATTCCGCCAAAGTATGCAAGAGAGGGATACCAGTCTTTGCTTGTTACGAATTTATTTTCGATATTCTGGGTTTCCTCTACGGGATAAGTTAAATAGATATGGTCGAACTCAACGGTTGCGGCTTCAGTAGCCTGAACCATAAATACGGGAACATATCCTTCAAGTTGACCCTTATTTAAGGTTACTTCAATAGAAGCTGCGGTCCAATCAGCAGCGGCAGGAAGGTCTGCGCCCTGGATAGCGGTTGCAGTGCCGGGAACATCACTTGCAGCTGCGGTGCCTGCATAAAGCTTTGCAGCAGCAGTAGAACGATAACGGAAAGAAATTACATAATTAGTGCCTGCTTTAGTATCGAGAGCCTCTTTATCACGAAGTTCGAAGGCATTAAGCGAATTTGCAGGTGCATTTACCTTAATATTGTAGCCGCCTGCATAGGTGTTTCCGCTAACGATAGCGGTGGTGGCAGAGTCATAGCTCTTGCCGTTAATATCGGTCTTGTAGTTTTCAAAGCCTACATAATATTCACCCGGGTTAAGCTTGGCCCAACCGTAGTAAACGCCTGTATCAACATAGTTAAGAGCAAGGTCGGAAGCGTTTAATTTATTTGTAAGCTCTGCATTAGAATAAACACCTGTTAAGATATAGCCATCACGGGTAGGCATATCAAGCTCAGCAAGGGTTGTGTTCACAGAAGCGGGAACAACCTTATCGTTTTCGCCATCATAGTTATGAACTGTAAGCTCAGCACATTCGTTTACCTGAACATCATCAATATAAACCTGAAGACCTGAAACTGCACTGCCTGTGCTGGTAAGCATAAGGAAAAGGTACTGTGAAGTATCACCTGTTGTAAATCTTCCTGTAACCTTTGTCCAACCATCAGTAACTCCTGTTATCTCTACGAGGTCAGGAACAAGTACCTTATCATCACTGTGTGTAACATTTATGTAACGAGTGCTGGTGTGCTGTCTGACCTGAAGGTTAACCTGTCCTGCAGGAACAGAGGCAGAATAATAGTAAAGGCTGATTTCGTAAGTGGTGTTAGCCTTTGCTTTAAAGCCATCATACTTTGCTGTACCACCCTTATAAATACGGGTATAAGCCGGCCAAGCGTTAGTTTGTGCCTTTGCTCTGTCGAAAACTACTGTTGTATCTGTTTCGATATTAAGCGGGTCTTGTGTTACGGTTGCACCGTAAGCACCGAAATAGTAGTAATCCTCCACAAGAGTGGGGTCGTCAGCCGACTTGTGGCTTAAAATTACAGGCTGGTTGTCATAGGTGCCTGCAGTAAGGCCGTAGCCTTCTGGGTCATCATAAGTGTTTATTGTGGAGTCGAGTGTAAGCTCTGCTGCGGATGCAGTGATGCCACCAACAAAAACACTTGAAATAACGAGTGCGAGTGCGAGAATTAGGCTTAAAGATTTCTTTAAGTTTCTCATAAAAAATTTTCTCCCTTTCAATTTTTTCGGCTGTTTTTAAGTCTTGCCGAGACTGGTGTTTTTCGGAATATTGTACAAAAAGCCCATATTCCACCATTCTCCAATATTGTAACATATTACAAATAAAAAATAAATGCACCAAATTATATAAACAATTTGGTGCATTTTTGTGCATTATGCTAAATCAAAACATTTGATTTAGCATTTTGATTTATTTGGCCTTCTCCTCAGGGAGAAGGTGTCGCCGTTAGGAGACGGATGAGGTGTTATCCTCTCTCCGACAACAATTCAGCAACATCAATATTTACGTTGATTTTTTCAGCTATATCACAACAGACCTCATAAAAATGCTTATGAATATCTCTATTGGAATACCGTAAAACCGTTATGCCCATTTCATTTAGTTTACCATCTCGAACAAAATCGGCCTTTTCATTATCTTCTTCAAAATGCTGGGCACCATCCAGTTCGATTACAGTTTTAGTTTTTGCAACATAAAAATCGACAATATAATTTTCTATGTTTTTTTGTCTATGAACAGTAATAGGCAGTTTTTTTAAGAAATCATACCAAAGGTGTTTTTCTTCTTTAGTCATGTTTTTTCTTAAGGTTTGGGCGTTTTTTATTAAGTTTTTATTGTAGTTGTAGCTCATATAATGCCTCATCCACCATCTTCGATGGTCCCCCTTCTCCCAATGGAGAAGGCTGTGCCTCATCCACCATCTTCGATGGTCTCACGGACCCGTCTCCCTCTGTCCTACGGACATCTCCCTCGCACTGCGAGGGAGTCTGCCCCTTCTCCCAACGGAGAAGGCTAGTTTCCTATAAGCTTTCTGCGGATTTTTTCCATAGTAGTTATTTGGACAGGCATTGCGGGCATACCCGACTCTACAATTCTGTAGTATTTCACAATATCGCTGATATCAACCGAACCATCCACATTGATGTCCCCTTCTTGTACCGGGAAATCGTTTATGAACAGCTTGGTATTGCCGTAGCCGACAGCCTTCTTATAAACCGAGCCTTCACTAACCGACATAACATCAATAGCGGCGGCCTTTTCGTTCATAACACGGCCGTTAATGCCACTGGAGTTAACCATTGAGCCAACGGTTGAGAAAATCCACATTCCGATATTGGAATCGTAGTTTTCGCTTAAGGAATGGGTATGACCGTGCTGATAGGACAGAATTCTGCCGGTTTCTTTGGTGTAGTCGGCGTTTATGTTAAGCTCATTATTAACATAAGTAGTTTTTTGCTGATACGCCTTGAGAATGTTACCGAGTACGGGGCCGTTGGTATAGGTTGCTGTGCCATCGGTATAGATAGCCATATGAGAAAGGATGATTACATTATAATCTTCGGGTAGCTCACCGAGTGCTTTTTCAGCCAGCCACTTCATTTGATAATTACTGTAACCCCAGAAATTATAGCCGTTGATGGTACCGTTACGAACCGAGGAAGCGTTTTCGTTTTTAACTATAAGCTGGAAATTTCCGTTTTCATCGTATGTGTAATCGTAATCGGATGCAAAGAGTGTGATTACACGGGTATTCTTCTCCTTGAGGTCGTAATAGTAGTATTTAGAGTTAACCTTGGAGTTATCAAAGTGGTCGACATTCTGAACAACCTTTATTTCGGTGCCATCGGGAAGTGTACGATTTACAAACTTATCGATAATGGCGGTCTGCCACTTATCGGGGTTCATAAGTTTATTGGTAAAGGTTTCAAGTGAGGTGGTAGCATCAACCGCACCGTAAGCGTTGTCATCGTGGTTACCCGGTGCTACAAACACGGGCTTATTACAGTTTTTAATTGCTGACAGATAATTATCAATTGCGGCGCTCCAAGCCTCGCTTGTTGCATATCCGCCGTTTGTAAGGTCTCCGCCAAGGCAGACAAAATCAACATTATCAAGTCTGTTTGCCAGCTCAACAGCCAAGGCTATCTGATTTATAGCGCTTGTTCTTGCAACATCATCGCCTGTATCGCAGTGGGGGTCGGTAACAAAGAGATAGTTTACAGTGTGTCCAGGCTGCTCTGAAAGGCTTTCTGAAACAAGAGTAGTTTCTATATCGTAATATGCATTTTCGAGCAGATAGCTTGCTGTACCGTAGGCTACCTGATGCGCCTTTGACTTTGGCACCTGTATTTTTGAAACATTGGGTTTAACTGTAAATTTAGCATAAGCGCCGCGGAGCATTCTGTTGTGAGATACCACGCTGCTATATGTTAGCGGAGCCATACGGTTATCGAAGAACAAGGGCGAAAGGTCTTCGCTAAGTTCGGTTCCTGCAGGTAGATAAACGTAATTATCGGAGTTTGCGGTTGCAAAGTCGGCCTTTTTAGCAACATAGCAGCCAGCCATTCTGAGCCCTGCCATTTTGGAACTACTGATTAAAACATCGTTACCTACCATATTTTCAGCAGCTATGGTAGTAACTCCCTCGTTTAAGGGTCCATCTACAGATTCGTAGCAGTTTGTGGCGGTTGTACCCGTTCTCTTTTCTCCTACAACTCTGCCGCCGAGAATATAGCTGTTTGTAATAGTTACTATAGGTTCGTATGTCCAATGTGTATAGCCTACGAGTGCTTCCCTATCATACTCACTGTAAATGGATGCAAGGCTATAGCAATTAGATACCGTAACGGTTGACATAGCTGTTTTACCACCAACAGTACCTACCATACCACCTGCAACGCCACCATCAACCGATACATTTTTACCGGTGTAGCAGTTTTCAAGTGTTACGGTAGCGCCATCGGTTACATAGCCAACAAAGGCAGAGGCGGCCGCATCAAAGCGTACAAAGGAATTATCTATTCCTAAATTTTTAACTGTAAGGGTTGCGCCTGCGGGAACATTGTTAAATAGGCCGCAGCCGTGTCCCATTGTGGATTCGGGAGATTTTGAATAGGATGTCTTTTTATCGGTAGTGTAGAGACCATAAACGGTGTGCCCGTTTCCATCAAAATGACCCTGAATGGCGGAATTTCTTAAATCCCAATATCTGATACTATATCCGTAGGAAATAGAGCCTGTTAGCCAATTAACCTTGGAAATATCATTTAGATAGATATCATTTTGAAGCTGATAGTAAACCCCTGCGCCGCCGCCGTTTTTAATTACATACCAAAGGTGGGCACCAGAGGAAATTTGCCAAGGATTAGCTTCAGTTCCATCGCCAACAGTAGGTGCTGTTGCAGTAGAACCGTTCCAAATTGAAACTGTAGGTGTGCCGGTAGAGCCGGAGCTGCTTCCTCCCGTTTCCTGCTGCGGCAAATCAATAGTGTCCTTCATTTTGCCGTTAAATATTTTGAGGATGGGATAGCCTTCGGTTGCCATAAACAGGTCGGTAGAGTTGCCATCAGCATCCTTATTAAGGTTTGGCATACGAGTAAGTGCATCTGTACCCTGCATATTTGCGGCCGACACCTGTGTTGCATACCACGGTGCACCATCGGAATAATAGCCTGCGGCATAGTTTCTTTGGAATAGCGGGTTGTTGGTAGTCCAATGTCCGCCGTAAATAGCGCCTGTAGCATTATAGAAGTTATTGGCGGTATGTTGGTTGGACCAACCGTTTGCTACTACCCAAGAAATCTCGGGGTCGAAGCTTCTGCCCTCGATACCGGAACGAATAGTACCAAGGCTGTAGCAATTATTAATTGCTATACTGCTTCTGTATGAATATCCGCGGAAAACACCTGCCGAGAAGGCCGTAACATCAACCTTTTCGCCTACATAGCACTGGTCTATAGTGATTACAGGCATCTGGTCTTCGGAAGTGGAGTTAGTTCCTGCCGCGCCAATAAAGGGAGATGCTGTGTACTGTGCGTTGATGAACATACAGTCAACACCCAAATTTTTAATATGCACTGTGGCTCCGTTTGGAACAAGCGGAATTAGTCCAACGGGGTTATAGAAGCCCTCTCTCATAGCAGAGGTTTCTAGGCCGTCATTATGGTAGATACCGTAAACCGTGTAGCCATCGCCATCAATATTACCCACAAAGGACTTACCTTCGTACCAAGGTGTTGGGGTATAGCCTGTGGGGGTTGCGCCTGTTTTCCAGTTAATAAAATCAATACGGTTAAGATAAATATTATTTGTTAGTTTATATGTAGTTCCTGCAACGCCGCCTGTGGAAATAATATATGCAAGTTCCTTACCGTTGCTTATAAGAACATTTCCGCTTGCATCGGTTTTGGTGGGTTCGGCTATTGTTCCATCCCAAATCTCAACAATTTCTAGTCCCTTGGAAGCAGTAAGCACAGGATATGATTCGGTAGCAGTATAGTTATTACCAAACGCATTAAGACCTATCATCTTATTGGCATTTGTAAGTGCATCTTCGCCCTTCATATTTTCGGCTGAGATTGTTGTAACGCCTGCAGTATAGTTGCCGCCCTCTACCGTTTGATAGCAATTCTGAGCAGCCGAATAGTCTTCTGCATATGTATAGTTGGAAATACAGCCGTTAGCGTTAAAGCAGGAAGAAATGGTTATTGAATTTGTGCCTTCCCACATTTCACCGATAAGTCCGTTAAAATTACCATCTGTGGAATCCTTTTGATATTCGGATTCTGCAGTAGCGAAGGAATAGCAGTTTTTAAGGGTAAACTTGCCTGTTTGTTTTGCAAAGCCACGGAATACACCAGTGCTGCAGGAAATAAGGTAAACATCCTTGCCTGCATAACAGTTTTCAATTGTAAGATTTGCGCCTGCCGGAGAGCATGCAACAAAGGCTGAAGCAGTTGCTTCGTGGTCGATAAAAGCATTATCAACTACCAAATTCTTAATAGTAACATTAGAGTTTTCGGCAATTCGGGGGATTAGTCCGCAGCCGTTATTGGCAAGAACTCTGTTGTCTTTATCAATTTTATAATAAAGGCCATATACTGTATGAAAATTACCATCAATACTACCTGTAAAATCAACATAGCTGTTATCGGCTGTCCAGGTTTGGAACCAGTTGGTCATTTTGTGGCCCTCTGCAACCTCGCCTGTAAGCCAATTAGCCTTTGAAATGTCGTTTACATAAATATCTTTTGTAAGAATATAGTTTTTACCCTCGCCACCAAGTTTAACAACATAGGCCAGTTCTTCGCCCGAAGTAATTTCATAAACACCATCGGAATCGGAATCTGCGGGGGCAGTTAGTGTTGTGCCATCCCAAACAGAGCTTGATTCTACTACCTCTTCCCCTTCAAAAAGGGCGAGAGAGGGATACCAAGAATCGCTTGTTATGAATTTATCCGAAATGCTTTCGGTTTCTTCGAAAGGATAGGTAATGTAAATATGGTCGAATTCAACGGTAGCTGCACTTGCAGACTTAACCATAAGTGCAGGGACAAAGCCTGCCTTCATACCCTTATCGAGAGTAACGTTTATAGAAGCTGCTGTCCAGCCTACCGCGGCAGGAAGGTCGGCTCCGCTAAGGGCGGTTGCAGTATCGGGAACCTTGCTGGCCTGCGCAGTACCTGCATAAAGCTTTGCATCGGCTGTGGAACGATACTGGAATGAAATTGTATATTTGGTGCCTGCTACGGTTTCAAAGCCTGCTTTATCGCGTAGTTCAAAGGCAGTAAGTTCATTAGCCGGAGCATTAAGCCTTATATTATATACGCCCGCATAGGTATTGCCGCCAACTATAGCGGTAGTTTCGGGATTATAACATTCTGCAACATTAGCTGCTGTGTATTTTTCGAAGCCACAATAGTATTCAAAAGGCTTAAGCGAAGCCCAACCGTAATAAATTCCGGAATCTGTATAGTTTAAAGCTAAATCGGATGTATCGAGCTTGTTTGTGAGTGTAATATCCGAATACATACCCGTAAGGATATAGCCTGCGCGCTCGGGAACTTCAAGCTGCGCGAGGGTTGTATCTTCCGAAGCGTAGACAGTTTTGCTGCCTGTTCCGTTATAGTTATAAACCGTTACGGTGGCACATTCAGAAATAGACACATCATCTATCCAAACTTCCACATTAGAGGCGCTTTTGCCACCGCGAACACCCGATAAAACAAGGTGGGGGTAAGCATCATTTTTTGCAGTAAAATACGCGGTAGCTTCTACCCAACCGTTTGTTACCTGATTGGTGGAGAAAACAGCATCGCACCAAACATCGCTGGTGTAATTTGCAGCATCCCAAACATAGTTGCCGTAAACCACCTCATATGGCCCGCCGTTACGCACCGAAAGAGCGACCGTTTGTGTGGGAGCTTTTGAAACATAGTATTTAAGGGTTATTTTATATGTTGTTCCCTTTGTTGCATAAAAGCGGCTATAGTCGTTATTATTATAGATACTTGCACGGGAAAGCCAGGAATCTGTAAAGCCGCTTGCTTTTTGGAAACGCAAAGCCTTGCCATCCCCTACTATTCCCGAATCGGCAGGGTCTTGGACATTTGCATTCCAAATTGAGAGGTATCTGTACTTTGCATTACCACTTTGAAGCTGCGGTTGTCCGTTTACAGACAGGTATGTACAGCCCTGTGCATCGTACACATCTGTTCCTGCATATACGAACTCTACATTAGCATCATCATAAGTGTTTACTGTAGAAGCGAGGTCTGTTACAGCTAAAACATTTAGACCCCCTACGAATATACTGGATACAATAAGTGCTAGGGATAGTAGTATGCTTAAAGACTTTTTAAATTTTCTCATATTGACTCCTCTTTTCTTTAAAGCTATATAAAGATAAACTATTCCTATGATATTATATTTTACTATATTAAAGTATTAAATAAAAGCACCAAATTGTATGAACAATTTGGTGCTTTTTTGTGCAATATAACTTATTTAAAATTTAATTTCCTTAACTTCAACAGTCCAATCTGCGCCATCTTTTAATTCGAATTCAACGCCTTGGATTGTCTTTTCGGGGCAGGGATTCTTAAGGAGATACTTGTAATAGATTTTATCATCGGCTTTAACGGGAATGGTAGAATAACAAATTTCCTTAAGTCTGCTATCAATTCTGGAGCCTATGGTTCCGGGAGCATCGCTGGTTCCCTCTTTAACCTTAAGCTTACCGTACCACTCAATGTTATGCGCTGCAATGCATTCACCAAGGTAGGTTCTTACCTTTTCACTTGTGCCATCGGTATATTTAATTACATAATCGCCGAGATAATAGTCTTCCTCGTACTTAGGTCCGTAAGCAAGCTCTCCATCGAAGAAAGGATGATACCATTCGTAACGGTCGGTTGTGTGGAGTACCTCAATGTACTTGTTGCCGTAGTTATCTTCGGGACCGTTGTTATATGCAAAGAGGTCGGTGAAGATTTTATCGGTAACCTGAGTGAAATGCTCGTCGGTATCATCGTATTCGATGTTCCAATAGAGGTTATCGTTGAATGCCATAGTGAAATAGATATCGTTTCTTTGGAGACAACGCGGATTTGTTCCGCCCCAGTTGGAGCACATACCACCGGTGGTATTCTCGCCGCAACGCTTACGGAAGCCCTTCATACCGGTACCGTTAAAGTTACCGAAAACAACGGGATATTCTTTAAGGTCTTCATCGTACTGCTCGCCGAAGGACCAGAACCAGTTCATACAAATAATGTCACGGGGCAGAATATCTCTTGCCTGCCAGGTGGGAAGAATTACACCGAGGAACTTAGCGTTTCTATCCCAGTTGAGGTATACATAGTTAATAGCACCGCCGAAGTTAGAGCCGTTTTCGGTTAAAACATTGAGGAGCTTATCGCACCAGAACATTGTTTTAACACCCTTGGAATCGAGGTAGTCGTGAATTTTGGTTAAATCCTCTGCAAAGAGGTCGTGTGTATCCATAAGTCTCTTACGGCAACGGTCACAAACATTAATAGTATAAAATTCATCATGTCCAACGTTAATAACCTTAGGCTGGAACACTTCGATTACTTCATCAAAAACATCGAATAGAAGCTCATACGAAGCGGGGTTGGAAAGACAGAAGGTATCGGGATATGGGTCTTCGCAACGTTCTGCAAGTTCGGGGTGGCGGGTTAAGAGATAGTCGCAGTGAGAAGAAGAAGGAACTTCGGGGATAACCTCGATACCACGGTCCTGGGCATACTTAACAAGCTCTTTAACCTGTTCCTGAGAGATATAGGAGCCTGCGCCGTTATCTACGTGCATTGAGTTTTTACGCCAAGGATAGGTGCAATCCTGAACCTTGTGTGCTTTGCCGGAATATTCGGTCATTTCTTTACAGAATGCTTCCCAGCCTTCGTTAATTTCGGGGTGACGCTTATATTCCATTGCGCCGCCAACTTCTATCATAATCTTATTGCTACGATAATACATCATCATATCAACAAAATCTTTGTAATCCTGAATTTCGTTAGTACCTGGCATATAAATTTTAACGCCGCGGAAAGAACTGAACGGATAATCGTAAATATATGTATAGTTAAAGCAAGATTTATTATTAAGGAAACGAAGGAAGGTCATAAGACCACAGCGAACACCGGATTCATCATCGGCATAAACAACAATATTCTTACCCTCGGCTTTGATAACAAAGGCTTCATCGTGCTTTTCGTAAGCAGTACCGGTCTTTTCTTCGAGGAAAGCAATAACCTCTGCACTGATGGGCTTTACAAGGATAGCCTCGATATCGTTATCTGTTGTTTTAACAGATGTAAAGCGAGCTATAACCTTTTTTGTAACCTCGGGCACGGTGCTGAGATTAGTGTTAACTGTAAGTTTTAAGTTTGTGATTTTTTCTTCTCCGAATTTGTAGAACTTCATAAAAATGCACCTCATAATGAGAAATTATTTGTACAAGTGTATTTTACAATAAATAAATAAAAAAGGCAATAGAGAATTGAATTTTTTTCCAAACTCTATTGCCTTATTTTATTTAACCATTTTTAGTATGGTTTGTTGCTTTAGGCCTTCTTTCTTCTAAGGAAGAATATGCCTGCTGCAGCACCGCCGCCGAGTACAACTACTCCGCCGCCGATTACAATTGCAACAACCCAAGGAGCAAGGCCTGCACCGGGTTCGCCGCCTACTGCATTCGGATTATATCCGAGTAGGTTGCCGAGTTCGCCCTTTGCGCCTGTGGGGATTGCTTCAAAGTCTTCGAAGAAGAGACTTGTTCCCTTTTCTACGCGAACTACAAGGTAAGGTGCATTAGCAACAATCTTAACCTTGTACTGCTTCCATTCGCCAGCCTTGAGGCCTGTGAATGTGAGAGCTTCTTCGTAACCAACGATTTCGTCATTAACGTCACCGTAGTTAGCGTGTTCGAAGTAGATTTTGCCGGAAGTACCTTCTTCATCGGTTGTCATCCAGAAGGAGATTTCGTATTCATAACCAACGAGGAGTCTGTCTTCGTAGGATACTAAGAATTCGGGGTCAACCTTGCTATTCTTTAAGGTGTGGAGTGAACGCCAACCACTGTGTACGAACTTAGTATTGTAGCCTGCAATACCCGGCTTGTAGATTTCAATGCCTTCGTTGTAGTCATATCTTTCATCGAGCTCTCTATCGAAGTTCTGGGTGAAACCAACTTCAGTCCAGTTAGCGTAGAGAGTGATGTCATAGTTCGGGAAGAGTGTGAGTTCGAACTCAGCACCATCAGGATTGTGGTGATGCCATCCGTTGAAGATGAAGCCGCGACGTTCGGGAATTGGTAATTCATCCTTAGAGATGGGTGTGTATCCAGGATATCCGCGTAACGGTTCTACAACTGCATCGCCAAGGTTACCGAAGGAAATTGTAACTTCCTTAGGATTGCGCTGACTTGCATACTTTTCAGCATTTGCGAAGCATCTGAGTACAGGTGTTCCGCCTTCTACTGTCTTCCAAACTTTGTTGTAGTCAAGGTTTGGCATATACTTCTTAGCATCGTGACCCTTCATGTACATTACACTGATAGGAGTGATGGATGTAGTAAGTGATGAGCCTGCAACATAGCAGTTAGAGAGGAATGCTCTTTCATCGGTAACAGTGTCATCATTGAAGGAGCCTGTTCCGTAACCATCACCTAACGGGTCGCCATCAAGAGTAGCTGCATAGCAGTTTTTGATAGTGGGACCGTAGCCTGATGCTGCCCAGTTATCTGCAACCATACCTGCAGCATACACGGAGACTGTAAGCTCACCTGTGAAGTAGCAGTTTTCAATGGTTACGGCTGTTTGAGTTGCAGTAAGGATACCTGCAGGTGCAGAAGCTTCAAGGTAAACAGAATCGGAACCGAAGCATTCGCTGATTACGGGAGCGGTTGCATCCTTATAACCGCGGTCACGCCAGTGCTCTAAGTATGCACAGATAGCTGCTGCATAGGTGTGAGTGTTTGCACCGGTATTAATTATAGAAGACTCTGTAACACCGAGACGCTTAATGGTAGAGCTGTGTCCAATAGCCTGGAAGAGACCTGCCCATGCGTTATCGTTGTTGTTGTCGTTATAGTAGTAAAGACCGGAAACTACGTGGCCGTTACCATCGAATACACCACGGAATACATACTGTCCTGCATACCACATTTTAGCGGTATCCTGCCAGTTGGCCTTAGAAGTATTGTTAAGCTTGAGGTCAGCCATCAGCTTATAATGAGTAAACTCGCTGGACTGAACTGCAAAAATACGAGCCATTTGTTCAGGTGTGTAGATGAGGTAGGGGTTTTCCTTGGTTCCGTCGCCGCCGGCAAATCCGGTGGAGATTTTACCAGACCAAACCTGGCCTTGCTTACCCTCAAAGTAGAGAGATTCTTCTTCGCCGTAGTCAACAACCTTAAGCTGAGGTGTCTTGCCGTTTTCGATGTACCAAACCTTATCCCAAGTGAGCTTCATATTAGCCTTAGCCTTAGAGCCAATCATATCAGCCTTATTAAGAACGGTTACACCGAACTGCTCAACAGGAGCATAGAGAGCTGTTGTGTTAACAAGGCTACCGAAGGTTACCTGATAGTCGGTTGTGTAGGTTTCAAGAGCACTAACCTTAGCACTCCAAATATCACCGATAAGACCGCTTAAACGGTTGGAAGGACCGGTGTTAGACATTTTTGCTGTAGAGTAGCAGTATGTGAGGTCTACTCCGCGAGAGTGAGATGCACCAAGGATACCACCAACGGTGAAGCCCTTAAGTGTTACAGACTCATCAACCGAGCAAGCAATGAACTGAAGTCTGGTGTTTGCATCGCCGTTCATACAGTTACCTGCAATAGCACCAACAGTTCCCTCACCTACTAAGTAAGAATCACGGATGTGAACGTTACGGATTTGAGCAGCCGGGTCGATGTACGGGAAGAGAGCTGTACCAACGTTAACCCATTCAGCTTCCTTGCCAGGACCTGTATACTTGTCGCCAAGATACTGCTTAGGTGTATCGTTCTTATAGAGACCGTAAATCTTGTAGCCTGCGCCATCGAAATTACCAGCGAATCCAATGCCGCCTGCCAATGTGTACCATTCAGCAGGATTATTGTTCATCCAGTTTGAATTGGTAGTGTCGTTTACATAGATGTCGTTGCCAAGCTTATAGTACTTGCCCTTGGTATCAAGGCTTTCAACTACATAGCGTAGATGTTCAACGGTCTTGATAACAAACGGGTCTTTTTGTGTACCCTTACCGCTTCCGAAGAAGTCGGCATCCTTGGACATAAAGATATCCTGACCATTGATTGATGTGAATATCTTAAGCTTAGGTGTACCATCGTAAACTGTTTCGAACAATGAGTAGTCGAGGTTAGGCATTGAGGTTAATGCATCGTCATTTCTCATTGACTCACTACTAACGATTGTAACATTATTCTTGTCTGCAGCCTTATTATAGCTTACATCAGAATAGTTGTTGTAGATATAATCGGAAAGCTTTTTGCCTTCGCGTGCTCTATCGATATACTTTTCCATATCGGGAATTAAGTAACCACCATCATCCCTCTTGTAGGAGCCATCGGGATTCATTTCATAAGCAGGTTCGTAATTCCAGAATGCGGAGGTTGCTTCACCGCCATCGGCTGCTGTGTATACAGGATAGCCTGTAGAGTAACAACCAATAATAGAGTAAGGTGTTCTCCAAGCGGCACCGATGATACCGTTCTTACGGCTTTCAACAATACCTGAGAGACTTGCCTTAGAATAGCTGTTCTTAACTAATAATGTAACTTCTGTGCCGTTGGTCATATCGTAAGCTGCACCTACGATACCGCCTGTTGCACTGTCATTATTATTAGTAAATACTAAAACAGTTTCATCTACGAAGCAGGATTCAATAACCTTGTTTCCTGTTCTTACTGTTTTACCAACAATACCTGCAGCAAAGTTCTTAGCATAAACCTGAGCGTTTCTTACACCGAGGTTTTTAATGGAACCAGCCATGAATACAGGGATAAGACCCGAAGATTCATTCTTGCAGGTTTCGGGGTACCAAACACCGTAAACGATGTGGCCCTTACCATCGATATGTCCGTTAAAGCCGGCAGACTCTGCATACCAAGCGTTGTTGCTTGAAGAGTTGTACCAACCTCTTACAGATACATCGTTAAGATAGATATCGTGAGAAAGTTCGAAATACTTTCCGCCGAAGCCGTTGTTCTTAACTGCATAAGCAAGTTCTGCACCGGTGGAGATGATATAGGGGTCATCCTGAGTACCGGTACCAACCAAGAATTCTTCTGCAGCGGCTCCTGTCCAAATCTGGCCGGGAGTTTCTACAACTGCTCCGCCAGCATCATCGGTAAATACCTTGAGGATGGGATAGGATTCGGTTGCAACATAAGCTTCATCGAAGTTAACCTTGGGCATCTTAGCCTCGTTAGTTAATACATCGAGACCCTTCATGTTGTCGGTAGTGAGTTCAATTACCTTATCTACGTATGCGCCCTTGTTGGTTGCATATACATTCTTAAGGCCTGCATCTACACCGCTGTTCCAAATATCGGTAAGAATTGCACCGTTAGCGTTGTAGCTGTTTTCAATAGCAACTGTAACATCCCAAATATTACCAATAAGACCTGCTGTGCATCTGTCTCCGCTTGCAGCCAATGTTGCAAGTGAGTAGGAGTTAACAATTGCTGTGTTAGAGTTATGAGTTGTACCACGGAAAGCACCAACTTCGTGACCCTTAAGGGTTACATTAGCGCCTGCATAGCATCTATCAATATTAACGTTTGCATAGTTAGAATCGGATTCACTACTGTCTCTTGCGCCTGCAGAACCAACGAATGCAGAAACACCGTTTAAGCCTGCAACATAAGCATAGTCTACACCGAGCTTCTTAATGGTTACGCTTGCGCCTGGATTAACGCGAGGAACAAGTCCGTTACCCCAGTAGCCGAATGCAAGGTTGCCTGCGTGATTGAAATAGAGACCGTAAACTACGTGTCCGTCACCATCGATTGTTCCCTGGAACGGCTTGTTATCATACCAAACTCTGGGATTGTAGCCCGAAACAGGTGTACCGGTTGCCCAGTCGATATGTTCAATTGCGTTAAGGTAAATGTCGGCTGTTAATTTATAATAGGTGTTTGCTGCGCCGCCATCGTTAATAATGTAAGCAAGCTCTTCAGCTGTGCCGATTAAGTAGGGGTTAGCCTTAGTACCGTTACCCTGTGCAGGAGCAACCTCTGTTGTATCCCAAACATAGTCGGGAACTGTTACGGTTTCTTCACCGCCGGTTCCTGGGCCAGGCTGTTCGCCGCCTGTACCCGGGCCGGGTTGTTCGCCGCCACCGGATTGGTCATCGGTAAACACCTTGAGTACGGGATAAGAATCTGTTGCAACGAAAGCATCTGCTGCGTTGAGGTTAGGCATATTAGTTAATGCCGAAGCACCCTTCATATTAGTATCTGTAACAACAGTTACTTCGTTGGGATAGTTGCCTGCATCGGTTACATAAACATTCTCGAATGAATATGCGGGGTTCCAAATCTCAGATGTTGGCTTACCCTTTGCATTGTAGGTGTTTTTAATTGTTACGGAAGCATCCCATGCTTCGCCACCTACGATGCCTGTCATTGTACCGTTTAAGGTTGCAAGGGTGTAGCAGTTTGTGATGAATGTATCTGCGCCTCTTGTAGCACCACGGAATGCACCAACATCGTAACCTGCGAGGGTTACTTCAGCACCGGCATAGCAATTATCGATATAAACCTTTGCGCGTGTGCTTGCAGTTGTTGATATGTTATCGCCTGCAACACCTACGAAGGCAGAAGAGCCGTGTTTGCCTGCAACATAAGCCTTGTCAACACCGAGGTTAGCAATAGATGCAGTTGTGTTTGCGGCAACCTTAGGAATAAGGCCGTTGCCCCAAATGCTCCAACCGGGTGTAGCATCTGACTTATAGTAAAGACCGTATACTACATGGCCATCGCCATCAATGGTACCCTGGAAAGCATTGTTATCATACCAAGCCTTAGGTTGGTAGCCGGTTACAGCTTCACCTGTTGCCCAGTCGATATGCTCTACAGAGTTGAGATAAATATCGTTTGCAAGTTTATAATACTTGTTTGCACCGCCGCCGTTTGCAATGATGTATGCAAGCTCTTCAGCGGTTTTAATGATATAAGGACTAGCACTTGTTCCCTCGCCTTCGGTGGGAGCTGCTTCAGTGCCATCCCATACATAATCTGGAACTACGGGAGTTTCTCCACCAGTGCCTGGGCCTGGTTGTTCACCGCCGGTTCCGGGGCCGGGCTGTTCGCCGCCACCAGGTGTGGTGGACTCTTTAAATACCTTAAGGATGGGGTATTCTGCAGTTGCTTCATAAGCATCGGCAGAATTGAGGGTTGACATTTTGCCTGTAGCAGAAAGAACCTCTAAGCCCTTCATATCATCGGCCGTAATGAGGTTAGAACCGATATTGAGCCAGTTTCCGCCATTTGCATTTACATTGTCTTCAGTTGAATAGCTATTTTCTGCTGTGCAATACCAGCCAGGAGAACCGCCAAAGTTTAAAGGACCGTTAGCGTTATAGCAGTTCTTGAAAGTGAACTTACCATTCTTCTCCCAGTTGAAACCAATAAGACCATAGGTGTTCACGCCTGTAGCAGTTGCAAGTGAATAGCAGTTTTCGAGCACGCTATCAATATTGTCTCTTGCTACTGCGCGGAATACACCAGCATCGTTACCGATAAGTGTAACGTCTGCGCCTGCATAAGAATTGCTGATGTTAACGGTGGAATCTGTAAGCGCATAACCTACAAAAGCAGAAGCGCCGTTCTTATAGTTAACATAAGCTTTATCCACTGCAAGATTTTTGATAGTAACATTTCCTAATACACCGGGGATAAGAGCGGCTGCATCATACTGCTGAGCACCCTCATTAGGCATATTGAAATAGAGACCGTAAACGGTATGTCCGTCACCATCGATAGTACCTGCGAATTCGTGATAGATATTACCTGTCTTCCAATAACGGAACCAAGAGTTAATGGTATATTCAGCATCTAAAGCCACACCGGTTTCCCAGTTTACCTTGCTTGGATCGTTAATATAAATATCATCGGTAAGAATAAAGGAACAAGCAGGAGTGTTGTTAATTGTTCCATTATTATCAATTACATAAGCAAGCTCTGCTGCGTTTGTGATTTCATAAACACCATCGTTATCTGAATCGGCAGGGGCAGTCTTAGTAGTTCCGTCCCAAACATTGATATCAGCGGGTTGTTCGCCACTGTTTTCGGGGATGCCCATTTTACCTTCAAATACTTTAAGGATGGGGTAATCTTCTGTTGCAACATAAACATCGGTAGAGTTTAGCATGGGCATTTTGCCTGCATCTGTGAAGACATCGAGGCCCTGCATTTGAGCGGTAGTTAACGGAGTGTTGCCGCTTGTGTTATACCAAACCTGGTCTTCTGTTACTAAACCAGCTGCATAGCAGTTTACAAACTTAGAATGAAGTGCAGCCCAAGAGCCCTTATAAAGAGCGCCTGTTGCGTTATATACATTTTCAACTGCAATGAGGTCTAAGCCCCAGCCGTTTGCGATAAGCCAGGAATATTTATAATTGTATGTGCCATTATCAACTTCAATGCTCTTATCTGCTTGAGAACGGATTTTACCAAGGTTATAAGAGTTTTTGATAGAAATTGCGTTGTTTCTGGAGTAACCACGGAATACTCCTGCAGCAAATGCAGTTACATCAACATTTTCGCCAACATAGCAGTTGTCGATATAAATTGTTGACTTTGCAGTAGAACCAGACCAGCTACTTGCAAGACCTACGAAAGGAGATGCAATGTTCTCGGCGTTAAGATACATATTATCTACGCCAATGTTTTTAATGGTTACGGTTGCGCCTTCGGTAACTGCAGGAATAAGTCCTACAGGGTAATCCCAACCCTCAGACATTTGTGAGGTGGTAAGGCCTGCGTTATTGTATACACCGTATACTGTATATCCATCACCATCGAGGTTAGCTGCGAAGGATACTCCCTTAATCCATTCATTAACGGTATAGCCATCTGCAACTTCGCCTGTTTCCCAATTAATTTTGGAAAGGTCATTAAGATAGATATTATTAGTTAATTTATAGTACTGGCCTGCTGTGCCGTTTGTAATAGCATAAGCAAGCTCGGCACCGGTAGAAACTAAGTAAGGAGAAGTTTCGCTACCTTCACCCTGTACACCTGTTGCTACCTGACCATCCCAAACATCATAAGCGGGAGCATTTCCGCCGGGGGTATTGCCTGCAGGAGCCTTGAAGGCCTTGAGGATGGGATATGTATCGGTTGCTTCGAACTTACCATCGCCATTGAGGTTAGGCATTTTAGCTGCGCTTGTGAATACATCTGCGCCCTGCATATTAGCAGCGGTAAGAAGAGTATTGCCCTCGTTAAAGGCGCTGGCTACAGTTTCATAGTTATTCTCTAAAGTGCCATAGCCTGCAGTATCTGCATGAGAAGAGATAGCACCCTTTGCATTGTAGCAGTTTTTAATAACTAAGGTAGCTGAATTATACCAGTTGAATGCGGCAAGACCGTTAAAGTTTACACCAGTTACATTAGCAAGTGAGTAGCTGTTTGAAATTGTGCTGTTAACAGCCTTGTATGCATAACCGGAGAAAGCACCAGCTGCAGCTGCCTTAAGGTATACATTTGCACCTGCATAGCAGCCATCGATATTAATGCTGCCGTTTGCAGCAGTAGCTGCAACGAAAGCAGAAACGCTTGCTTCCTGATGAATTTAGGAATTATCTACTGCTAAATCTTTAACAGTAAGGTTAGCAGCCTTAGAGAAAAGACCTACACCACCATAGTAGTTAGTATACTGTTTCTGAGGCTCTTTTTCATAGTAAATACCATTAATAGTATGACCGTTACCAAAGATGGTACCTTGGAAAGCGGTAACCTGCCAGTCACCGTACCAGGTGTTAGGTGTGTAGCCTGCAGCGGCTTCGCCTGTAGCCCAATTTACCTTATCGATATCGTTAAGATAAATATCTTCGGTAATTTCATAATAGGTATTTGCGCCACCACCCGAGGTGATAACGTAAGCAAGCTCGGCACCGTTTGAAATTTCATACGGGTCGGCCTGAGCACCGCTACCCTTGGTGGGTTCTGTTTTTCCTCCATCCCAAATGCTGACAGCGCTTACAGGGATGAGGGTTATCATTGATAATGTGGAGCAAAGAACTGCAACTGCAAGAAGAGAAGACAGTGCAATGCGTCCGATTTTATTAAGTTTTAATGATTTTAATAAAGATAACATATACTTACTGCCTCCTTCTTATCCTATATAGTTGCGTTGGTCGTCGAAATAAATCTTGCTGCCGTTATCATCTTTCTGATAAAGTCTAATCCAGTCGATATAATACTCACTGGGTAAGGACTTGGGATACTGCGCAACCGATTTGGAAGCCAGTGATACGCCATCAAGGAAGATGTGGTTGTTGAAGATGAAGCCCTGCGGGTCGTGGAAGTAAACGGGAGAGTTTGTTCCGGGCATCATTTCTTCATCGTAAGAATCTCTGGGCTGAGAAATATCGAATGTAGCGTGAACCTTGCCATCGATAGTCATATTGATTTCGGTGGGTGTCCACTCATAACCGTATGTATGATATTCATTGCTGAGGTTGGGGTCTTCTTTCCACTTGTAAAGCTGGTCGTTATGGCCTACCCAACAGTCTGCAATGGATTGATGCTCGCCCGTCTTAGGTGTAACACCAAGCTCCTTAAGCTTCCAGCAGTCAGGATACTTGCCGCCGTAATTGAAGCCTGCTTCGTACCACTGAATTAAGTTAGGTGTCTTTTCCCAAGCGTTGAAGATTTCGAAAATATCTACTTCGAACATTATGTCCTTGGTTCTGTAGCCGCAAACACCTGGTGTAGACTGAGTCCACCAAGAGGGGAAGCAACCCCACTTATAGGGTACGCGGGCACGAATTTCAGCATAGCCGTATTTGAAGTTCATGGTCTCGTGAGTAACGGGAGAACAAGGAATACGGTATTCGGTGCCTTCACGGTTGTTGTTGAAGTAGGAAAGAGCGTGGAGCTTAAGACGTCCGTCAATAACATCTACAACGTTCTTTTCTTTGGAAACCTCTGCTCTGTCGCTACCAGCCATTTTTGCAATGAGCTGGAACCAAGAAGTTTCAATGCCTGTGCCTTCGAACTCTTCGCCCCAAACATATTTGTAGCCGGCATACTGTCCTTCGTACTTGGTGTCAAGTGAAGACATGAAGTCGGTAGAGAGCTTGAAGGTTGCTGCCTCGCCCGCATTTGTTGTAACGCGAGTGAACTTCTTAACAGCAGAATCCACGGTTGTATCGTGGCCGCCATCGAACACAAGCTTTGTGCCTTTAATAGCAACGTTCATATCTGCCTCGGCAATGTCTTTATCGCTTTCTTCACGATTAGTTTTGCCGATGAGGATTTCCTTCTCTTTAGCTGCGGCGGTATCTGTTGTGATAGACACGCTTACATTGAAGGCCTCTTTAAAATACTTCTGTAAGTACTTGGCAGAGTTTTTAGCTTCGGTGTTTCCTGCGGGTACTACGATTATGTAGCCGCTGGGGCCATCCCACTTTTCGGTTTTGTAGTCGAAGATGTGGTCTTTATCTTCGAACTTAACCTGCTCTACATCATCTTCAGATTCAAAGTGAGGACGATGCTCTGTTGAGCCTGCAGGATTAGAACCGCCGGGTGTATTGCCGTTACAGCCAACGCAAGCTATAACCAACAATGCAACCAAAACCAAGCTAATGATTCTTTTCAACTGGTTCATGTTTTTTCTCCTTTTCAAAAGTATAGTCTCTGTTCGGTTTTACCGTAAATATTAATATATATACTTACAGCAATACCATTCTTCTACATTCTATCACAAAGCGACAAAAAATAAAAGCAAATATTTTCCTCTTTTTTATAAATATATTCCACATTTGTAAAAAAGCATTACCAATAATTTACTGTTTTTGTCAATTTTTATTAATTAATCGGCTAAATTTATGTGAATTGTGTCTTCTTACAGTTTGCGAGTTCAAAATGCTTTTTCTAACTTATTATAAAAAAATAAAAGCAACTTTTTTTGCGAACAAAAAAGTTGCTTTTAGGTTAATTATTTTAGGCTTTCTTTGCGATAGCCTGCTTTGCCTTTTCGGCAATATCCTTTGCGCGGAGACCGAATATATCGAGAAGCTCGTTAGCGGGGCCTGATTTACCGTAGGTATCGTTAACACCGAGCTTTAACACTACTGTGGGATAGTTTTCACTTAGGTATTCGGATACGGCAGAACCGAGGCCACCGATTACACTGTGCTCTTCGGCGGTAACAATTGCACCTGTTTCCTTTGCGGCCTTAAGCACAATTTCGGTATCTAAGGGTTTAATGGTTGCCATATTTATAATGCGAGCCGAAATGCCCTCTGCCTTTAAAAGCTCATAGGCTTCAAGCGCTTCTGCAACCATAAGACCTGTTGCAATAATAGTAACATCGCTACCCTCTTTGAGTTCAACACCCTTGCCGATTTCGAAGTTGTAGTCATCATCGAAAACAACCGGAACAGCAAGGCGACCGAAACGCATATAAACGGGGCCATCGTGATTAATTGCGGCCTTTACGGCTTTTTTAGCTTCGGTATAATCTGCAGGGTTGATGATGGTCATACCGGGGATGCTTCTCATAAGAGCAATATCCTCGCAGCACTGGTGTGTTGCGCCATCTTCGCCAACCGAAATACCTGCGTGGGTAGCACCGATTACAACATTTAAGTGGGGGTAACCGATAGAGTTTCTAATCTGCTCGAAGGCTCTGCCTGCGGCAAACATTGCAAAACTACTTGCAAAAACCTTTTTGCCTGTTGCGGCAATACCTGCGGCAATACTCATCATATTACCTTCAGCGATACCGCAGTCGTAAAATCTTTCGGGGAAAGCCTTTTTGAAGGCGCCTGTTTTGGTTGCTTCCGCAAGGTCGGCATCCATTACAATAAAGTCGTTACGTTCGTTTCCAAGTTCAACAAGAGCCTCGCCGTAGCCGTCTCTTGTAGCAATTTTCTTAATATCAGCCATTGTTAAAACCCTCCTTAAGCAAGCTCAGCTAAAGCAGCATCAAGTTCAGCTACTGCAACAGCGTAATCTTCATCGCCGGGTGCTTTACCGTGCCAGCCGCACTTGTTTTCCATAAAGGAAACACCCTTACCTTTTACTGTATTCATAATGATTGCGGTGGGCTTATCGGTTACCTTTTCGGCGGCTAAAGTTGCGGCTTCGATTTCATCAAAATCGTGGCCGTTAATAACTATAACATTCCAGCCGAAGGCTTCGAACTTTTTATCGAGCGGAGCGGGAGAGTTAACCTCATCGCAAGAGCCATCTATCTGAAGATTATTGAAATCAACATAAGCGGTAAGGTTAGAAAGGCCCTTATTACCTGCGAACATTGCAGCTTCCCAAACCTGACCTTCTTCACATTCGCCATCGCCAAGAACTGTGTAAACGCGATAGTTTTCGCCAAAGTGCTTAGCCGAAAGAGCCATACCAACGGCGCAGGAAATTCCCTGACCGAGAGAGCCCGAAGACATATCAACACCGGGGATACCCTTCATATCGGGGTGACCCTGAAGGCGGGAATCTGCTTTTCTGAGGGTGATAAGCTCTTCTACTGGGAAGAAACCTCTGTGAGCGAGTACCGAATAGAGGGCGGGCGCAGCGTGTCCTTTAGAAAGAACAAGTCTGTCGCGACCTTCCATTTTGGGGTTTGCAGGGTCGATATTCATTTTATCGAAATAGAGATATGTAAGCAAATCTGCTATTGATAAAGAACCACCGGGATGGCCTGCCTTAGCGGCATGAATAGAATCAACTATTCCCCTTCTTACTTTGAGCGCAGTCAGTGTTAACTGCTTTTTCTTACTAAGTTCCATTATTTTTCCTCCGCTTATGGAATTTTTATATAGGTCGGCAAGGCCGACAAATTTACTTAATATGCACCGCCACAGTTTTCGCAGTTGGCGGTGTTTGCTTTGTTAACCGTGCCGCATTTTGCACAGGTCCAGCTTGTGATAGCCCGTCTTCCCCTTTGGGCTTCGGGCACAGTATTGGAAATAGGTTCGCTTTCGATTATATCTCTTCTTATATGTTCGTTTTCAAGATAGCGCACCTTGATTTCTAAAGTTTCAACCTCTGATAGAAGCAACCAGACTGCAACCAACGGCGCCAGAACAGCAATACTTATTGCAAATGATATTATTGCTGCAAAAAAGCCTTGGGATAAGGTTCCGAAAAAGCCGAAAACAGCAATAATTGCCTCAATTATTACTAAAATGCCTGTAATTATTTTTAGTGTGCTTTTCATTTGCTGTTTCCCTCCAATTTAGATAAAAATTTACTAAAATATTTGGGTAAATCGGATTCGAATTCCATTTCATTGCCGTTTGGATGGATAAAGCCGAGCTTTTTAGCGTGCAGGCATTGGCCTTTGAGTTCCTTTATAACCTTTTTAGGACCATAAACATCATCCCCTGCCAGCGGGTGGCCGATATACGACATATGCACCCTTATCTGGTGAGTTCTGCCTGTTTCAAGCTTGCAACGAACATGAGTAAAGCCGTTGTATCTTTTTATAACAGTATAGTGGGTTATGGCTTCTTTAGAATTTTTATCTGTTACCGCCATTTTTTTACGATGTACGGGGTGACGCCCGATGGGGGCATTTATAGTGCCATCATCACATTTAACGTTTCCGTAAACCACGGCTTCGTATTCACGGGAAAAGGAATGTTCCTTAATTTGGGCGGCCAAGCACCTGTGAGAAGCATCGTTTTTTGCGACCATTAAAAGGCCTGAGGTATTTTTATCTATTCGGTGAATTATTCCCGGGCGCATTACCCCACCGATACCCGAAAGTGAACCCTTACAATGGGCCAAAAGGGCATTTACAAGGGTGCCTTCAAAGTTGCCTGCCGCAGGATGAACCACCATTCCTTTGGGTTTATTTACAACCAAAAGGTCGTTATCCTCATATAGAATATCAAGTGGGATTTCCTGCGCTTTTGCCTCGAGCGGCACGGCTTCGGGCACAATTATTTCAACAGTATCCCCTGACTTTACGGCGGCCTTTTTATTAACCGTTTTGCCGTTTAGGGTTACGCTGCCCGTTTCGATAAGCTTAACCGCGCGCGAACGTGAAATATCGGTATTTTCGGCAATAAAGGCATCTATTCTGCAAGAGTTATTTTCACAAATAAGGGTAAGCTTTTCCATTACTTTTCTACCCTTTTTGCATCGTTCTTCATATCAAGAATAAAATAAAGAATAAGCAGGCCTGCGCCAATTACAACGGCACAATCGGCCACATTGAATATGGGGAAATTTATAAAGGTGGCGTGAAGAAAATCTATAACCTTTCCATCCCTAAAGATGCGGTCAATAAGGTTTCCTATGCCGCCCGACAGGATTAAAGAGCCTGCCCATAAAAAGAGCGTATTTTTTTTACCGTTTTTAATTAACAAAATGAGCAATACAAGCATAATAACTGCGGTAAAGCCAATAAGGAACCAGCGGCTTCCGCCAAAGATTCCCCAAGCGCCGCCATTGTTATGAATATAGGTAAAATCGAGCAGTCCGTCGATAAAATCGATGGACTGTCCGAGCTCCATATTTGTTATAACAATGTATTTAGTTATTTGGTCGGCGGCAAGGAAAAATGCCGCCGTTAATATTGCCAAAATGAGAGACAAGCCTTAAGCCTCCAAAAAGTCTATTGTTTTAATAACCTCTGCACAGCGAGCGCAAATGGTGGGATGCTGTGCATCTTTACCAACGGTATTACCGAACGACCAGCAACGGGCACACTTTTCGCCCTCGGCGTGAGTAGCGGTAACACTCATTCCCTCTACCTCGCCCTTGAAGCTTCCGCCCTGGCCCTTTTGAAGCTCGAAATCGGAAACCATAAATACTGTGGGCAGAATATCCTTAACGCTTTCGGCAAAGTCGTAGAGTTCGCCTTCGGCATAGAGGGTAACCTTAGCATCGAGGGAAGCGCCGATAACCTTTTCGGCACGTGCAAGCTCGAGAGCCTTCTTAACATCATCGCGCATTTCGTGGATTCTTGCCCAACGAGCCATAAATGCTTCATCATATTCGCCCTTAGCTTCGGGGATTGCATTATAAACCACATGGCGTGCATCTACATCGCTTGTGTGGGGCATAAACTGCCAAATCTCATCGGCAGTGAAGGCCAAAATGGGAGATACAAGGCGAGCGATGGTATCAAGAATTTTGTAAATAGCGGTTTGAGCCGCTCTTCTTGTTGCGCTGTTTTTTGATTCAACATAAAGTCTATCCTTTAAAACATCAAGATAGAAGTTAGACATATCAATTACGCAGAAGTTGTGGATAGCGTGGAAAATGATATGGTATTCGAAGTTTTCATAGGCTTCTCTGCAGGCCTTAACAACCTCATCGAGGCGCATTAATGCCCAATGGTCGATTTCTTCGAGATTCGCATCGGCCACCATATCGGTATTGGGGTCGAAATCGGAAATGTTGCCGAGAATGAATCTTGCGGTATTTCTGATTTTACGGTAAATTTCGGAAAGCTGCTTTAAGATATCGTTGGAAACACGGATATCTGCGTGATAGTCGGAGGAAGCAACCCAAAGGCGGAGAATATCTGCGCCGTACTGCTTAACGATATCATCGGGGATTATGGTATTTCCAAGAGACTTAGACATCTTCTTGCCTTCGCCATCTACAACCCAGCCGTGGGTAACAACTGTCTTATAAGGTGCTACGCCCTTGGTTGCAACCGAGGTTAAAAGGGATGACTGGAACCAACCACGGTACTGGTCGGCGCCTTCTAAATAAAGGTCGGCAGGGCCATCGCCAAGATAGTCGCGGTTATCTACAACGGCGGCATGGGAAACACCCGAATCGAACCAAACATCCATAATATCGGTTTCTTTTTTGAACTTGGTGCAGCCGCAGGAACACTTGGCGCCCTCTACAATAAGGTCGGCAGCATCGAGCGCATACCAAGCATCTGCACCATCTTTACGGAAGATATCGGCAACCTTGGCAATAGATTCGGGAGTGATATACTCCTTGCCGCAATCCTCGCAATAGAACATAGGAATGGGAACACCCCAGGTGCGCTGGCGGGAAATACACCAGTCGCTGCGGTCTCTTACCATACCGGTAATTCTGCCCTCGCCCCATTCGGGAACCCAGCGAACCTTTTCAATTTCGCGAACTGCTTCATCAACAAAGGAAGAAACAGAGCAGAACCACTGTTCGGTTGCACGGAAGAGGATGGGGTTTTTACATCTCCAGCAATGGGGATATTGGTGAATAATCTTTTTAAGTGCGAAGAGGTAACCGTTTTCATCGAGCCAAACGGCAATTTTCTTGTTTGCGGCCTCGGTTGGAAGACCTGCAAACATACCTGCTTCTTCGGTAAGGATACCCTTATTATCTACGGGCACAACCATACCGATTTCTTTATACTTGCGGCAAACCTCAAAGTCATCTACACCGTGGCCGGGAGCTGTGTGAACGCAGCCTGTACCGCTTTCAAGTGTTACGTGGTCGCCAACAATGATTAAGGAATCACGGTCGATAAAGGGGTGGCGAGCAACCATATATTCAAACTCTGCGCCCTTGATTTTAGCTACAATTTCATATTCTTCTTTTTCGGCAGCAGCCATAGAGCTTTCTACAAGCTCGGTTGCCATAATGTAGTATTCATCGCCGCATTTTACAACCGAATATTCGTACTCGGGACCAACGCAAATAGCAAGGTTTGCGGGTAAGGTCCAGGTAGTGGTTGTCCAAATTACGAAATAGGTTTTATTGGGGTCTACGCCAAGGCCCGAAAGCACGCCCTTATCCTCTTTAACGGGGAATTTAACGTAGATAGAGAAGCATGGGTCTTCTGCATATTCAATTTCGGCTTCGGCCAAGGCAGTCTGGCAGTCTGAGCACCAGTAAACCGGCTTTAAGCCCTTATAAATATAGCCCTTTTCGGCCATTTTGCCGAACACTTCAATCTGCTTTGCAACATATTCGTTTTTAAGGGTTAAATAGGGGTTATCCCATTCGCCAAGCACCCCAAGGCGTTCAAACTGTTTGCGCTGGTCATCGGCAAATTTTACGGCGAATTCCTTACACATTTTGCGAAGCTCTAATGCCGAAACACACTCGCTGGACTTCATTCCTGCGGCCTTTCTTGCTTTAAGCTCGGTGGGAAGACCGTGGGTATCGTAGCCCGGAACATAGGGTGCTTTAAAGCCTGTCATATTCTTATAACGAACAATAAAATCCTTAAGAGACTTGTTTAAAGCGGTACCCATATGGATAATACCATTAGCATAAGGAGGGCCATCGTGAAGCACATAAAGGGGCTTGCCTTCGTTAAGCTTTAATAATTCTTCGTACACGCCTTCATCCTGCCATTGCTTTAAAGCCTCGGGCTCGCGTGTGGGAAGACCTGCGCGCATTGGAAATTCGGTTACGGGCAGGTTTAAGGTTTTGTTATAATCTTGCTGTTGCATTATTCTATCTCCTAAGAATTATTTGTTTTTTGAAAAGAAGCCTTTTGAAAAGGTGGGGCCATCTTCTTCGGCCGTACCGTTATCGGCATCTTCCTCATCTTCTATCATATCAACCACAAAGCCTGTTGATTTGGGTTCTTCGGCTTTTTCCTTAGTTAAATCTTCGGGAAGCTCTACAACCCTGGTTTTTTCAAGGTCTTCTTCCTCGGCCTCTTGGGGTTCATTTATTTCTACCACCTCGGGGATAATAACAGGTGTCTTTTCAATGAATTTTAAGAGGTCGGGTTCTTTATTAATAATGTCTTCTATTGCCGATGCGGCAAGCTCGGGGTTAAGTACAACCTCTTCGGGAAGCTTGGACAAGGATTCCAAATGAAGCTTATATGTTTCTTTAATTTGGGCCTTAAACTCGGCAACCTCACTTTTAAGCTTATCGAAAAGTAGCTGTTCCCTTGTTACTGAATCCTTAGCGGCAAGTATCATACCCTCGGACTTTCTTGCAGCCTCTTCAAGCATAATATCTACCTGAGCCTGTGCGCTGTTTCTTTGCTCGGTTAAAACCGAATCAATTTCTTCGAGTGCCTTTTTGGTGCGAAGCTTGATATTATCGGCTTCGGTATTTGCTGCCGAAACGATATCTTCGGCTTCTACCCTTGCTTTGGCAACAATTTCATCGGCTAACTTTTGAGCGCTGATTAAAACAGTGTTAATACTGTTCATTGAGTTGTCTTTTTCACTCAGTTCTTTTTCAAGCTCGGCAACGCGGTTTTGGGCTGCCTGAACTGCAGTTTCAAACTGCTTGTAGTCTTCGAGCACCTTATCGAGAAAGGCGTCTACCTCATCTCTTTTATAGCCGCCCATACCCGTGTTAAACACGGCATCTTTAATGTCTTTTGAACTTAGTAACATAACTTATCCCCCATTATATATACTTTTTGAACCTTATTTTAAGACGACCCTTTTTGGTTTTTTCGTCTATAGAATCTATTAAAAATTTACCCTTTGTTCGAATACTGATTTTATCGTTATTCTTGATAACGGTTGTGGCTTTTTCGGTGCAAATGGAATTTAAGGTTACCATTTTTTGCTCTATATACTGGGCCGCGGTGTTTCTTGAAGCACCGATTAGTGCGGCAACCACGCAATCGAGTCTTGCAGAAGCCACTGTATCTGAGGCTTCGGTGAGTTTTGATGCGCCGGGCAAAGTTCCCGTAAAGCCTTCCTCTACTTGAACGCCTACCCTGCCTATTTTTTGAATTTGCTCCTTAACAAAGGGGGCAACCTCTTTTGTGAAAAAGGCAACTGCCCTTCCCTCTTCTATAAGGATATCGCCAACCGATTCCCGTGTTATGCCAAGCGCCATAAAGGAACCATGAAAATCGCGATGAGAGAGGGTATCTACCTTGCGGTAGGTAAATGTTAACGGCGTTATTGGGAAAAAGTATTCCTCATTTTCGCACCAGTCAGGGAAAGCACCGAAAAACACCCTTTCGGAATTTTCGTATCCGCCAAAAAAGGAAAAGTGAACTCCCCCGTTTTGGGCTACAGCCGCGGCTACGGCAGTTTCTTCCGACCTTAAAAAGCCCACGAACTTTGGTACTGATGAGTTGTTGCAAATTTTAAGGGAGTCTTTTACCCTGGAAGCAATAAGGCTTTGCTCCATTACTCATAATAGCTGTGCTCGCCAAAATCATCGAGCATAAGCTCACCTGCAACATCGGTATTTTCGGGAACTATTATAAATGTATTATTAGCAATTTTCTTAAGCTTGCAGGAAAGTGCATAGGCAGCACCGCTCATAAAATCTACCACTCTGCGAGCAACATCTCTATTAGCGGTTTCAAGGTTGAGAACAATAGTTTTGCCCTGCACCAAATGGTCGGCAATGTTTGCTACTTCATCGAAAATTTCGGGGCGAACAATTACAACCTTCATAGTACCGCCATTGTTGCTTTGGGGTGCGGTGCGCTTTTCCATAAAGCTTCTTCTTTGAACAGGCTCCTTCTTAACGCGAACCTCAGGCTCTTCCACTGCCTCTTCTTCGGAATAGTCTTCCTCTAGGTCTTTATCGTTGATGTTGATAAAATTATCGAATAAATCTTTAAGTCCCATTTATAGGTGTTACCGTTTTCAACCGTACTGGGATATTTGCCTATTGTTTCGGC
>JAGBGJ010000016.1 GCA_017936045.1 Clostridia bacterium | reverse complement strand
TTTTTGGTGCCGGTGGCGGGGGTCGAACCCGCACGGTATCGCTACCAACGGATTTTGAGTCCGCCTCGTCTGCCAATTCCAACACACCGGCACGGCAATGACTATTATATTAGATTATTTCTTAAAAATCAAGTCATAAATTTTAATAAGCAAAAAAATCACCGAAACAGCGGCCAATATACCGGCAGCCACAACAAGAATTGTAAGAAATTCGTTGCCAAGCCCAGTAACAATGGCGAAAAGTGATTTTGATGTTATTCCAATCTTAGAAATCTCGTTTGAAAGCAGCAAGTAACCCGGAATAACGCCAAGTGTTAGCGCAGCGCCCATAAATGAAGCAAACAGATACTTTAACATGCCTTTTACGTTATTAAGCCTAAAAAGTATAAAGCCGCAAACCGCCGCAAAGCAAAGGGCAACTACATTTGCCCAAACGGCATATTTGCCTACCGAACCCAAAAGGTTAAGAACATAGCTTAATAGGGAAGGGTTAATGTAGGATAAATATACATTTCCGCAAGCATCCGAAAAAGCGGCAATATCCTTTTCGGTTTCGCTGGTTATAATGTCAACCTCACTTTTGGTGTGCTCGGTAACCATATTTATAATTTCGGCCTTAAAATCATCAATATTAAGCACAAAGCTATTGTTTTTAGCAAGGGTATTTTTAAGGCTGGTATAAAAAAGCTTATCGAAATCCGCGGTGTTAATCTTGCCGTTAAAAAAGTCATCGGCCAGTCCGCTTGGAATAGCAAGCTCGTTCAGCTCATCGGTTATATCGGCAACCGCCAACGCCGTGTAGTCGGTTTTTTCTATGCATTTTACAAGGGCGCTTTCTTTGGTAAAATACAATGCCCCTGCCGTTAGAGCTACTGTGAAAACACCTAGGCAAATAAATAATGCCAATATAAATGATATTATGGCGCGCAGCCTTTCTTTAGTGAAAAAATCTTTCATAGCTTTCTCCTAATTATACGGGTCAATTTTTGGACCCGAAACAAGCGTTGCAGTAACATAATATCGCTCAACTTTATAGCCCACAGCATCAAACGGGTAGCAGGTGTAAAGCACCAGCGTTTCTTTTTTTGCGTTTAAATCAAAAGCGGTTTTATCGGTTTTGTGCTTTGGAGAAATATCAATAATCTCATACTTATATTTACCGTAATTAGTTGTAATTTCAATTATTTCGCCCACCTTTGTGTATTTTAGGCAGTTGAAATAACTGGTGTTGTGACCCGAAACCAGTATGGTAGTGCCCTCACCGGGGAAGTGGCTTCCCAAATATTGGCCGCCACCCTTTTTAAGCGTGTACTTTTCATCGCCATATACCAAAGGCACCTCATATACGGTGTTGTTTGTAAAAATCTCTATTTTCCCGTAAATGGAGCCAAAGGTAGGGTAGGTAATATCGCTGGCTTTTACTGTGCCCTCATAACCTAAAAGAGCGTTTTCGGTAAAAATATCGTTATATATTTCAGTATCATCAGACCTTATTTCGCTTGAAAAAATATCCCACGCACTTGTGGTAATTCCAACAAACGGCTTAAAGATACAATAAAGAAACAGTATGGTAATAATGAAAAAAGCTAACGGCAACACAAGGTAGCCGGTTAGCTTTTTTAAAGAAATTTTAAATTTCAATTATTTAACGAAAAGAGCCTTTTTCTTAGCAACAACAACAGCTGCACCGAAGAGAGCTACAAGAGCAACAGCGGCAATAATGATAGCAGTAAAGTCAACCTGTTCACCGGTCTGCTTAACGATAGGAGCAGCGCTGAACACTACCTGACCTGCAGCATTTGTAATGGTAACGTTTTTGCCGTCATAGGTAAGAACACCGCCGGTAAGAGCAATGGCCTTTTTACCTAAGTCAAGAAGCTTGCTGGTAACTTCACCCTTAAGAACCTTGAGGTCGGTGGTAGAAGTAATCTTCTGAGCAACGATGATGTCTTCGCCCTGCTTGATGTAATCAAGAATCTTAGCGGCATCGGCATCGTTAATGTCGATAGTCTTGTAATAATTTTCAGCCTGTGTTACATACTCAGCAGGAATAGCAAAGGTTTTGTCGCCAATTTTAACTTCTTTTCTGAGTTCGGCAAGGATTTTTTGCTCGTTTGCGTTAAGGTCGCCTGCAGCAGAAACGCTAACAGTCATAGGAACGATTAAGAGCACTAATGCGAGAACGATAGCACAAATTTTTTTCATTGTAAAAAACCTCTTTTTCGAAAAATATTTTTAACCTAAATAAAAGTTACTGTTATTATAGCCGAAAAATTGCAAAAAGTAAAGAGTTTTTTGTCGAAGATAAAAAAATATTTTTATGTCTTGAATACTTGGGCGTTTTAAGTTATAATATATTAAATTATGCTAATATGGAGTTTTATATGCAAACTAATGAATATAAAGATATTATGCTGTCTTTCGAGGAATACACTTCAAAGCTCAGCGTAATCTTGCCTAAAATATATGGCCGAAAGCCACTTGCTTGCGTAAACACCTTCGGTTGTCAGCAAAACGTATCCGACAGCGAAAAAATTAAGGGAATTTTGGAAAACGCAGGTTATGAAATAACCGAAGATGATGAGAATGCCGATTTTGTATTATTCAACACCTGCGCTGTAAGAGAGCATGCTGAAGATAGAGTTTTTGGCAACATCGGTCGAATGAAGGCCTTAAAAAAACAAAGGGAAGGTATGTTGGTTGCCGTTTGTGGCTGTATGGCTCAGCAACAAAGAATTTGCGACAGGGTAAAAAACAGCTACCCGTATGTCGATATTTTGTTTGGCACAAGGCACGCACACAAGTTGCCCGAGTATATCTACAAGCGCCTTACCGGTTCGACCCGAATTTTTGATATTTCCGAAGATTTCAGTGGTTTTCTTGAGGGTATGCCTATCCACCGCGACGGCAAGCTTAAGGGCTGGCTGCCCATTATGTACGGGTGCGATAATTTTTGCACCTACTGTATAGTTCCACATGTCAGAGGGCGCGAGCGCTCAAGAAACTCCTGCGAAATCATACGTGAAGCCGAGTCTATGGTAGCCGCAGGCTTTAAAGAAATAATGTTGCTTGGCCAAAACGTTAATTCTTACGGTAAGGGTCTCAGCGAAGACATAAACTTCGCAGGTCTTCTTGAAAAAATTAACGCCATTCCGGGCGATTTCAGAATTAGGTTTATGACCTCCCACCCCAAGGACTGCACAATAGAACTGCTCGATACCATTGCAAGGTGTGAAAAGGTTGAAACACACCTCCACCTGCCATTCCAATCGGGAAGCGATAGGGTGCTTAAGGCAATGAACCGCAAGTACGATAGCGCCGGTTATCTAAATCTTATAAAAGAAGCTAAAAAGCGCATACCGGGTGTTTCCTTTACAAGCGATATTATCGTTGGCTTCCCCGGTGAAACCTACGAAGATTTCAAAGAAACTCTTCGCATTGTAAAAGAGGTTAAATTCCAGGCGCTCTTTACCTTTATCTACTCCAAAAGATACGGCACACCTGCCGCCACAATGGAAGACCCTGTTACCCGCGCCGAAAAAGGCAAGTGGTTCAGCGAGCTTTTACAGGTGCAGGAAGAAATTTCAAAACGCAACTATGCCTCATATGTTGGCACAACACACAGAGTGCTTTGCGATGAGGTAAAAGAAAACGGCAAGCTTACGGGCAAAACCCTTTCGGCCGTTGAAATTGAATTCGAAGGCGACCCAGCCCTGCTAGGACAATTTGTCGATGTTAGGGTAGACCGCTTCTCAAATATTTTAGAAGGTACAAAACTATAAAAAAAGGTGATAGAAATGGATATTATTGAACTTACAAGACAGCTCGGGGCTGCAATTCAGCAAACCGAGGAGTATAAAAGATTTATGACAGCCAAGGAAAAGAACGATAACGATAGTCAGCTTCAAAAGCAAATAGGCGATTTTAATCTTCTTAAAATGCAGCTCGATGCCGAACACGAAAAAGAAGAAAAAGATGAAGCCAAAATACTTGAAATCAACGAAAAAATCGTTGCGCTTTACAACCAGATAGTTGAAGGCGAAGCAATGAAGGAGTTCAACTCTGCATACGAGGCCTATCGCACACTTACCGATAAAATTTCAAACATCCTTTTAATGTGCGAAAACGGGGAAGACCCCGCCACCTGCGAGCCTTCAAGCTGCACAGGCAACTGCTCTTCCTGCGGCGGCTGCCACTAAACACATAAAAAATCTATGAAAGGAATGTAAAACAATGGCAGAGCTTTCTCCAATGATGCGCCAGTATATGGAAATTAAAAGCCGTAATACCGACAGTATACTGTTTTTCCGTTTGGGCGATTTTTATGAAATGTTCTTTGAAGATGCAAAACTTGCCTCTGAAGAGCTCGACCTTACTCTCACCGGTCGCGACTGCGGTCAGGAAGAACGCGCTCCAATGTGCGGCGTTCCTTTTCATAGCTGCGAAGCCTATATAGCAAGGCTGGTTGAAAAGGGCTATAAGGTTGCAATTTGCGAACAAATGGAAGACCCTGCAACCGCTAAGGGCATAGTTAAAAGAGATGTCGTTCGCATTATAACCCCCGGTACCGTTATAGAAGACAGTATGCTTAAGGAAGACCGCAACAATTACCTTGCCTCTATCTTCTTCAGCGGTGATGTTTCGGCGCTCTGCTTTGCCGATGCTTCAACAGGCAAAGCCTTTGTTACCGAAATTTCGGGCGAGGGCAGTCAGCAAAAGGTAATTAACCAGCTTGCCCGTTTTGCCCCCTCTGAAATTATCACAACCAAAGAGCTGGAGCTTAACCCTAAAATTATTGAATTCTTAGATAACCTTTCGGGTAGCATGCTTACAATCAAAGAAAAATCAGCCTTCGATATCCAAAGCGGCGAAGAGCTTATTAAAAGCCACTTTGCGGTAGTAAGCCCCGAAAACCTCGAAATAAAATCGGGCTCACCCGCAGTAGCCGCCCTTGGCTGTGCCCTGTCTTACATTTACGAAACGGGCGGAAATAAAAGCATTTCAATCGGCGAGGTTGAGTATTTTTCCACTGCCGAATATATGAACCTTGATTATACCGCCGTTCGCAATCTTGAGCTTTGCGAAACTATGCGCGCTAAATCAAAAAAAGGCTCACTCCTTTGGGTGCTGGATAAAACCAAAACGGCAATGGGCAAAAGAATGCTTCGAAGCTGGGTAGAGCAACCCCTTATAGACCTCTTCCAAATAGAGGAACGCCTTAACGCTGTAACCGAGCTTTGTGAAGATGTTATCCTTCGCGGGGAACTTATGGAATACCTTAGCGGAATCCGTGATTTAGAGAGGCTTTTAACCCGAATTGTTTATAAAACAGCCAACGCAAAGGATTTAAACACCGTTGCCGCCACCTGCGAAAAGCTACCGTTAATAAAGCAAACACTGTCCTCGGCAAAGTCTAAGCTGCTTTCAAAGATTTACAGTAATTTAGATACTATGGAGGATATTTGCTCACTTATAAAGTCGGCAATAGATGAAAATCCCCCCGCCATCATTCGCGAGGGCGGAATGTTTAAAAAGGGCTTTTCGCCCGAACTCGATGAGCTTATTTACATCATAGAAAACGGTGCAGATGTTGTAGCCAATATTGAAAACCGCGAAAAAGAGAGAACGGGAATTAAAAATCTCCGCATCCGTTTCAACAAGGTTTTCGGCTACTATATAGAGGTTACAAACTCCTATAAGGACCTTGTGCCCGAAGACTATATGCGCCGCCAAACCTTGGCAAACTGTGAAAGATATATAACAAACGAGCTTAAGGAGCTTGAATCTAAAATAGTCGGCGCAAAGGACCGCAGGGAACAGCTTGAATATGAAATGTTCGAAAAAATGCTTGTTACCGTATCGGGCGAGCTGGCCCGCTTCCAGGCTTCAGCCGAAGCGGTTGCCGTGTTAGATACCCTTTGCTCCCTTGCCGAAACCGCAACCCAAAACGATTATGTAAGGCCCCGCCTTAACAACGATGGCATAATCAGCATCCGTGCAGGCCGCCATCCGGTGGTTGAAAAGGTTATGAAAACACCCTTTGTAACCAACGATACATACCTCGATTTAAAGGATGACCGTTGTGCCGTTATTACAGGTCCCAATATGGCAGGTAAATCAACCTATATGCGCCAGGTTGCGCTTATAACCCTGCTTGCACAAATAGGCTCCTTTGTTCCTGCCGAATCGGCAAACATCAGCATTGTAGATGCTATCTACACCCGTGTAGGTGCATCAGATGACCTAGCAAGCGGCCAATCCACCTTTATGGTTGAAATGAGCGAGGTTGCTAACATCATAAAAAACGCAACATCACAAAGCCTACTTATTCTAGATGAAATCGGTCGCGGCACATCCACATTCGATGGTATGTCAATAGCCCGTGCCGTGCTCGAATTTGTTGCCGATAAGCGTAAGCTCGGCGCAAAAACCCTTTTCGCAACCCATTATCACGAGCTTACCGAAATGGAAAACGAAATTAAGGGCATAAGAAACTACAACATAGCCGTTAAAAAACGCGGCGATGATATAACCTTCCTTCGCCGAATTGTTCGCGGAGGAGCAGATGAAAGCTATGGTATAGAGGTAGCAAAGCTTGCAGGAATACCTGCAACAGTTACCAACCGAGCAAAGCAAATCCTTCAAAAAACCTTAGAAGAAGGGGTAACTGTTACCAAAACCGTGGTAGAAGATAATCTTCAAATACCCCTAACCTTTGGAAACGGCAGCGATATAATCGAAGAGCTTAAGGCTATCGATGTAAATGTTCTAACCCCAATAGAGAGTATGAGCATACTGTCCGAGCTTTCCAAAAAAGCAAAAGAACTTTAACAATACAAAGCAGAAAAATTCGTGCTCCCAAATCGTGCTGGGGTCTGAATGCTTTGGCTAAGGAGATGAAATTTAGTGGCTGATATAAAGCTGTTACCAAAAGATATAGCCGAGCTTATTGCTGCAGGAGAGGTTGTTGAACGCCCCGCCTCGGTAATAAAAGAGCTTGTTGAAAATGCCGTAGATGCAGGCGCCGATAAAATAACCGTAGAAATCCAGCGTGGCGGAATAGCTTTTATCAGGGTTACCGATAACGGCTGCGGTATCAAGCACGACCAGGTAAAAACAGCCTTCTTGCGCCACGCTACAAGTAAAATCCAAAGTGAAAACGACCTTTACAGCATTGCAACACTCGGCTTCCGCGGCGAAGCGCTTGCCTCTATCAGTGCGGTTGCAAGGGTAGAAATGCTTACAAAGCCCGCCGAATGTGAAATGGGCAGCCGCTATGTTATAGAGGGCGGAGTAGAGCAAACTCTTGAAGAAATCGGCTGTCCAAACGGCACAACCATAATCATCCGCGACCTTTTCTATAACACCCCCGCCAGAATGAAATTTCTTAAAAAGGATGTTTATGAAGCCACTGCAGTTGCCTCTGTAATAGATGCAATCGCACTCTCTCACCCCGAAATTTCAATTCGTTTTATAAAGGATTCCAAGCCTGCACTTACAACCTCTGGCGATGGTAAATTAACTTCAACAATCTATTCTGTATTAGGTCGTGAATTCTCTTCAGGTCTTATCTCGGCCGATTCCACAACGGCAGGCATCAGGGTTTCGGGTATGATATCCAAGCCTGTTTATTGCCGCCCAACAAGAAACGCGCAGTATTTCTTTCTGAATAATCGCTTTATCCGTTCGGGGGTTATTGCAAAGGCAATAGAGCAAGCCTATAAAAATACCGTTATGGTAGGCAAATTCCCCGCCTGCGTTTTAAATATTGATATCCCTTTCAGTAAGGTAGATGTCAATGTTCATCCCGCAAAAACCGAGGTTCGCTTTTCAGATGAAAAGGCGGTATTTGAAGCGGTATATTACGCCGTTAAAAATGCTCTTGCCGCAGGGGACACTCGCCCTCAGCTTAATCTGCAAAACACAGCTCCTAAAAAAGAACCCGAACCCTTTACACGAATGAGCGTAGAGGAGTATAAAAAGCTAAGAAACGCCCCTAAGGCCGAAACACCAACCGCGGCCGATAAGGTTTACGGAATAGGGCTGGGCACAAAAACCGTAACCCAGCCTGCACAAGGTCTTAGAGATTTCCCCAAAGCCTTGGTATCGGATAAACCTGTTGAGGTCAGCTTCTCTAAGCCCGAGTCGCCAAAGCCTCAACCCCCGGTTCAAACCTTTGTTAAAACAGAGGAGCCTCAAAGGGAAGAAAAGCCTTATCAGCAAATCTTAAGCGTTATCCTCAGCGATGATGAAAAATACGAAACCGCCTCATTTATTGATGATAGCGAAATTGAATTCAAGTATATAGGTGAGGTTTTCAGAACCTATATTATAGTTCAAAAGAAGGATAGCATCTGGTTTGTAGATAAACACGCCGCACACGAGCGTATGCTTTACGATAAGCTAAAGCGCGAAGGCGTAACCGAGGTACAAGCCCTGCTGTCTCCCGTATCGGTAACCCTCTCGCGAGAGGAGCATCGTGCGGTTTTAGATAACTTAGAGCTGCTTAAAAAGAACGGCTTCGAGGTAGAAGAATTCGGAACAGCTGCAGTAATTGTCCGCACGGTACCCGCATCCCTTGTTAAAACCGATGTAATGTTCCTAATGTGCGATATTGCCGCAAATCTCGTTAAATTCGGCAATGCCGAAACCGATATACTCGATGACCTTTATCATAATATCGCCTGCCGCAGCGCAATCAAGGGCGGAAATCAGCAATCCGATTCCGAGCTTGAGGAATTTGCCCGCAAGGTGCTAAGCGATAATTCGGTAATGTATTGTCCCCACGGAAGACCCGTTGCCTTCGAGCTTAAAAAGAGCGAGCTCGAGCGCCAGTTCGGCAGGGCAAAATAGGTGGTGCACAATGGATAAAATACCGGTAATTGCAGTTGTCGGACCAACCGCCTCGGGCAAAACGGGTCTGGCCATTGAGCTTGCTAAAAAAGTTGATGGAGAAATCATCTCCTTCGATTCTATGCAAATATATAAGGGTATGCATATTGCCTCTGCCGCTCCCGATAAAAGCGAAATGCAGGGTATACCCCACCATCTGGTTGAATTTTTAACCCCCAACACCAACTTTTCGGTGGCCGACTTTGTAAAGCTTGCCAAGGAAAAGGCGATAGATATACATCAAAGGGGCAAAAAGGTTATTATTGCAGGCGGAACGGGGCTTTATATTGATTCTTTCCTTAACAATATCACATTTAGCGAGGAAGAAATTAATCCCGAACTCCGCGAAAAACTAACCCTTGAATATAACACTATCGGTGGGCAGGCAATGCTTAAAAAGCTTGCCGAGTTCGACCCTGTATCGGCAGCCAAGCTCCACCCAAATAACAATAAAAGAATTATAAGGGCATTTGAAATCTATCTTTCAACAGGGGTAACAATGGCGCAGCAAATAGAAAACTCCACAAAAGAGGAATCTCCCTACGCCCCATTCATAATAGGTATAACCTTTGAAAACAGGGAGGCCCTTTATGAAAGAATCAATAAAAGGGTAGATATAATGCTTCAAAAGGGGCTTTTAAAGGAAGCCCAAGCTATGTTTAACAGCAGCTGCGGCTCTACCGCAGTTCAGGCAATAGGCCATAAGGAATTTTTTCCGTATTTTAGGGGGGAACTCCCGCTGGAAACAGCCGTAGAAAATCTCAAAAGAGAAACCCGCAGGTATGCAAAAAGGCAGTTAACTTGGTTTAGAAAAAACCAAAATGTTAACTGGATTTTTGCCGATAGGCAGGATAATGTTGCAAAAGCGGCAACACAAATACTTGAAAGGAATGGTTATTTTGGATAAGCGCAGTAAACTGATACGGTTTGCAATAATTGCCTTAATTATTGTATTTTTTGCATATCAGTTTTATGTAAGCCTTTACGCTTCTATTAAAACCGAATCGGCCGAGCAGTTCAAATACTCCGAAGGTGTTGAAACTGTGGGCACCTTTATCAGAAGCGAAATGACCGTTACCTCTAACCATATCGGTACGCTGCACTATGTTGTTGCAAACGGCGAAAAGGTTGCAAAGGATGGAATAATCGCTAAGGTCTACCAAAATGATACAGCCTCCGCCGCCGCTTCAAGAATACGCGAAATAGATGCACAGCTTGCCGTTATTGCCGAAATAGAAGGCTATAATGATTCAACTGCGGTTGATGTCAACACCATAAACGATAGAATAACAAAGCATCTTAATAAGTTTGCATATTCGGTTTTAGATGGCCGCTTTTCCGATACCTCAAGCAGTGTTTCCGAACTGCTTACCATGATGACAAGAAAGCAGGTTGCAACGGGAGAGCAAAGCGACTTTGGTTCTCTTAAAAACACACTCGAAGAGGAAAAAGCCTGGCTCACAAAAAGTATGGGAACCGCGCAGGGCAGCATTGCTTCCGAAAAGGCAGGCTACTTTGTTTCAGATGCCGATGGCTACGAAACAGTTCTGGACCCAAATAATCTTCAGCAATACACTCCCGAATTTTTAAGGGAATTAAAGCCCCAAAAAGCCGCAAACGATGTTATCGGTAAAATAGTGTACGACTATCAGTGGTACCTTGCCGCCCCCGTTAAGCTTGGCGATTCAATGTACTATAAGGCAGGCCAAACCGTAACCGTAAAAACCAATACAAACGCTTCCCCAAGGGTTTTGGCCACGGTAGAGAGAATAAACCTCTCTAAGGATGGGGATGATGCGGTTTTAATTCTAAAGGTAACCGAAATGAACAGCGAGCTTGCATCAATGCGAACAGGTTCAATAACAATAATTAAAGATGAACACGAGGGCATAAGGGTAAAAAGCTCGGCGCTGCGTGTGGTCGATGGTGTAACGGGTGTTTTTGTTGTTTCGGGTATGGAGGCAAAATTTGTTACGGTAGACATTATCTACTCTTCCGAAGACTATTCAATTTGCGCTCTCAACACCTCAGATTCATCTAAACTCAGGCTCTACGATGAAATCATCGTGAAAGGTAAAAATCTATATGATGGAAAAATCATTTACTAATTTTGATACAAACTTCAGCATTATTGAAGAAAATATAACCAAAGCGGCCCAAGCATCGGGCAGGAAAAGGGAAGATATAATTCTGCTTGCTGCCACTAAAACCGTTTCGCCCCAGCTTATAAATCACGCTATAAATTCAGGAATTAAATATATTGGTGAAAACAGGGTGCAGGAATTTCTATCCAAAGAGGATAGCCTGCTGCCCACAGCCCACCGCCATTTTATCGGACATTTGCAGTCCAACAAGGCAAAGGACATTGTAGGCAGGGTTGAAATGATACAGTCGGTTCATTCTGTAAAGCTTGCAAGCCTTATCGGCAAACTGTCGGCCGAAAAGGGAATGGTAACCGATATACTACTTGAGGTTAATATAGGAAAAGAGCAAAACAAAAGCGGATTTTTAAAGGAAGAGCTTTCCTCAGCCATAGAACAAATCTCTAAAATAGAGGGAATAAAACTGCGCGGGCTTATGACAATTCCGCCCGTTTGCGAAAAAATATCCGATTCTATTCCATATTTTGAAGAAATGTATAAACTGTTTATTGACAATAAGGGCAAAAAATTAGATAATGTTAGTATGGAATACCTATCTATGGGAATGTCATCCGATTATGCCGAAGCCATAAAATGCGGAAGCAACATTGTAAGAATCGGAACCTCCCTGTTTGGCGCAAGAAATT
>JAGBGJ010000015.1 GCA_017936045.1 Clostridia bacterium | reverse complement strand
TAAGCATTGTATCATAAAAGGTAACGTTATTTGTAGATTCAAATTCAGTGCCTTCGGGGAGATAAATATAATACTCTGCATCGGCAAGAGGAAGTGTAGAAGATTCGAAAACGCCATTCGTATTAAGATTTGCCATTTTGGATGCATTTGTAAGAACATCTTCGCCCTTCATATTATTGGCTGAAAGGGTTGTAACCCCTGCTGTAATTTTGCCTGGCTCGGACTGATAGCAGTTGGATAATACTATTTTAGAGTTTGCCGCCATAGACAGCAGAGCACCGTTTCCGTTATAGGAATTGGAAATATTAATACTACCGCTCCAACGGTTACCTACAAGGCCGTAGGAATGGCTTCCCGTAATTTCGCCGAGTGAATAGCTGTTGTTTATATTTATGGTGGTTACCTGGTAGCTGTGGCCCTGGAAAGCGCCTGAATCGGCACCGATTATTGTTGCCTTATCGCCAACATAACAGCCGCTAATATCAACGCTGGCTCCGCTTAAAGCACAGCCTACAAAAGCCGACGCGCCGCTTTCGTAGTTAATATACACACAGTCCACGCCAAGGTTGCTGATTTTAACGCTTGTGTTTGCGGCAACCTCGGGAATTAGTCCGCAACCATATCTGTAAGAGGTGCGGGCGCCTGTATTCATATCATAATAGATACCGTAAATTGTATGACCGTTTCCATCAATGGTACCTTGGAAGGTTCTACCGTGGGCATACCAGTTTTTTGGAGTATAGTTAAAACAGGTGGCGCCGTTATACCAGTTAACCTGGTCTATATCATTAAGATAGATATCCTTGGTTAATTTATAGAATTTATCTGCGCCACCGCCGCTGGTGATTGCAAGGGCAAGTTCTTCGCCGCTGGAAATTTCATAGGGCAAGGTTTCTGTACCATCGCCGACAGCAAAGCTTGTTGCCACACTGCCGCTCCACAGTTCTGAGCTTTCGTTATTGCCAAAAGCAGACAAGGTGGGATACCAATTTGTGCTGTATTCAAGCTCGGGCATTTCGGAAAAACTGATGTCCTCGGTATTCATTATAAGCACATCATCAATATAAACCGTTGCTGCATTTTCGGCAAAGATTAGCATAGCAAGTGCACAGTCTTGAGCGGTGCCCTTGTCTGCAGTGAAGGTCACTTCGGCAGTTTTCCAGCTGTCGGTTGCAGTAACCTGCACACCTTCTATTCCGTATGATGTGCCGCAAATATCGTTAGCTTTGCCAACACCCAACTGGATTTTTGCATTGGCATCGGTCTTATATGCGAAGGAAACCTTATATTCCTTACCTGCATAGATTTCAAAGACCTTATTATTTCTTAGCTCGAAGGCGACAATACCGCTGTCTTCAAGTGTGTTTTTCATAGAAGTGCCGCCTGCATAAGCATCGGCTGAGGTAAGTTGGGAAATACTGCCATCATAGCTCATTCCGGTCATTTGTGCTGTGGCGTTTTGACCCGAAAGCTGTTCTGCATAGTCTTCAAAGCCGCAATAATATGTGTCGTTTGAAAGCTTTACCCAATTATAGTAAATATCGGTATAAGTATTTAGCTTATCGGTTGCCAAAAGCTTATTTGTATAAAGAGCATCGGTATATACACCTTCAAGCCTATATCCCTCGTATGTGGGAACTTCAAGGTCGGCTAGTGTGGTTATATCGGAAACTCTGATTTGCTTATCATTACCGTTATAATTGTGCGCAGTAATAATTGTACACTTGCTGATTTCGATGTCATCTACCCAAACGCTTACATTGCTTGCGTTTGTGCTGTTTGCTGAGGACAGGGTTAGGTTAAGATAATGGTTTGCATCGGTATTGGGGGTGGTAAATTCAGCAACCGCTTCTACCCAGCCGTTTGTAACATCGGTTATGGTAACTACACTCTTAGCGCACACCAATGTTTCATCGTAAGTAAAGGTTTCAAACAGGTTGATTGTAGGTCTTGACCTTACCTGCAAATTAATAGGTACACTGGGCTTTGCATCAACGCAGTAGCGAAGTTTAATTTCGTAGGTTGTATTGGGAGCTGCCTTGAAATGCGAAAGCGATGCATCGTTATTATAGATTTTTACTGCCGCAGGCCATTTATAATTGTATTTAGCCGCCTTTACAAAATGCACGGCATTTTGCTCTGCACCTGTTTTGGCGGTCTCCTTTTCTACGGATGCGCTCCAAGCAGCAAAACGATACCAGCTCTCTTCAACACCGTTAACGGTTAAAAAGGAGTTGTTTTCATCACCCATTACCTCGGTTCTGTATGAGGTGTTTTCATCATCGTAGGTATTGATAATAGTGGTTGATACGGCACCGGTTGAAACAGCACCAACAAACAGGCTACCAATAACCAGCGCAAGGGATAAGCACAAGCTTAACAGCTTTCTGTATTTATTCATTCTTTTACCTCCGTAATGAATGTACTCTCTTGACTAAATTATAGCAAAAATCCGCTAAAAGTGAATGCATATTCCGTTTTCACTTGACTTTTTCGCCAATAAAATATATATTAATTTTTGGTGATTAATATGGAAGTTTTCTTTTCACAAGATTTTATTGTTAAAAATATAGGTCTATCAAGAAGCATACCCATTAGTGTTGGTTTAACTTCAAGCAAGCTACGCCACTACCACGCTCTGCTATATATATCATCGGGCGCAAAAGAATACACCTTTAAAGATGGCACAGTATTCACAGCAAAAGCCGGAGATATAATCTTTATTCCCAAAGGAACCGATTATACTGTAACCGGAACGGTTGCAGGCAAGTCACATTCAATAAACTTTGAAATTGGTAATGCTTGTAAGCTTAGCCCTTTTCTTTTTAAAACGCGAAATCCATCGGTATTTTTGGAAAGCTTTAAATCCTGTAATATGGCATATACAGGCAAGTCTGTAGGCTACAACGCACGGTGCAAGGCGGAGCTTTACAACATTATATACAATATGCAAAAAGAGTTTGAGCTTTCCTACATTACTAAGGATACCCGCAACAGACTACAGCCTGCTTTAGACTTTATTCACAGCAATTTTACCAAGGATAATATATCAATACCAATGCTTGCCGCCCGCTGCAAAATGAGTGATTCTATGTTCAGACTTACTTTTACAAACGCTATGGGCTTATCCCCTATTAAATATATAAATTCACTTAAAATATCCCACGCGAAGGAGCTGCTTTCAACCGAGGACTGCTCGGTATCGGAGGCAGCCGAGCTTTCGGGCTTTCACGATGAATGTTACTTTAGCCGAGCCTTTAAAAAGTATACCGGCGTATCGCCAAAGGAATACAAAATGCTATAAAAAAAACAGGACTGAAATTCAGTCCTGTTTTTTGTTTTATGAAATTAAGATGCTTCTAATTGCAGCGAGGTCAACGGCAAGAGTAAAGGTATTGTCCTTATCAATATCCGCCTTGGTGGTTATAGGTTCACCTTGGGTGCTGATATTTCTAAGCTTTACTGCATCGCAGATATCAACTATACCATCATTTGTAAGGTCTCCGCTTGAAACGCTTTTGGTTTGAACAAAGGTCTGGTCAAAGCCACGGCCGATATTGTAACGGTTAATGGCATCCTTATTTACTGTCATAATATCAAAGAAGCCATCCCTGTACTGTGCAGTACTGGAGTTCACCTGCCACAAATCAACATCTGCACTATATAGCCAATCCTGGCGATGGGTATGTCCGTACTGATAAGATAGAATTTCGCCCTTTGTAGCCGAGAAATCAGCATTAATGCCCAATTCTTCGTTAACATAGGGTGTTTTGAACTGGTAGGCAGCAATTATCTCACGCAGGTTTTTACCGTAATGAGTTATGTCGGCACCTGTGTTGAAGTTGGTGTCCTCATCGATACCCATATGAGAGATAAAGATATAATCCCAGTCATCCCCGGCCTTAAGAGCTTCTTCGGCAAGCCATTCCATCTGGCGGGCACCGTAACCCCAGTAGGTTGTTGCCATATAGTATCTCATATAGTTGGTTACTGCCTTGGATTCATCTCTTAAAGCAAGGCCTACATTACCCTCGGCATCTACAGTGAGTTTTCCGTTTTCATCGTAGGTTTGCTCATAGTCGATAGAATCAAGGCAAATGATACGGGTTTTTTTGTTTTCAAGGTCATAGTAGAAATACTTGGTGTTTTCTACCGATTCATCTTGTTTTACAGTAACATCTACAATGTCTCCGTTTGCGGTTTCGCGATTAACGTAAACATCAATTATATTATCGTTCCACTCTTTATCGGTGATAACCTGGCTTCCGTTAAACTTCTTAGTATCGTACGCATAAGAGTTATCATCGTGGTTGCCGGGAACAATTACAACCGGCTTGTTACATTTAAGGAAGGGTTCGAAAGCCTTTTTAAAGTAACCGAGCGAGGTTTCTTTGCTTTGAGTTCCCTGAATTGTATCTCCGCCGATTGCGACAAAGTCAATAGAATCGGTTTTGTTTACATATTCAACCAAACTATTAATTTGTCTTACGGTTGCAAGCGTTCTTGGAACATCTTCAGAGCCAACATAATGAATATCGGTAATGAAGGCGTATTTTACAGAATCTTCTTCGTTTATGTTCTTTGTGATGAAATCCATTTTAACGCCGTACCAAGGATTTGTGAGCATAAGCTCATCCTTAAGGCCGTAGCGTACAAATTCTTTATATTCGGCGGGAACTATAATCTTGGATTCATCGGGTTCTTCGGCAAACTTAACATAAGCGCCCCTGAGCATTACGCCATCAGCTATAACTGTGCTTTCATCAAGCTTTATAAATAAATCATTATAGTATTCTGCTTCAATTTCGTTTTCAAAAACTGTACCGATAGGCAGATATACATAGAAGTCGTGCTGGCTGAAATCCTTAGTAGCAGCCGAGAATACCTCGCTATTAAGAAGAGGCATTTTGGAAGCGTTTGTTAAAACATCACTACCCTGCATATTTGCAAGTGATGTAACTGCAGAGTGTTTGCCGGCTACTGTCTGATAGGAATTCTTAACAGTTGAGCTTGCGGTTGTAAGGGGGCCGTTAGCGTTAAAAGAGCCCTCGATTGTAATGGGTGCATCCCAAGCCATTGAAGCAAGACCGTAATCGCCTATTGCGTTAGTGGTTGCAAGCGAATAGCAGTTACGGATATAGGTGTTAGAGCCGCGGCCTGCCGCCCTGAACACACCTACAGAATGTCCAACAAGTGTTACATTTTTACCCGCATAACAATTTTCGATTGTTACTTCAGCTTTATTGCTGGGATTTGAGTTATCCGTGCCTGCACAACCAATAAATGCAGAAACACCGTGCTTAGAGTTAATATAAGCGTGGTCTATACCGAGGTTTGTAATATTAACGGTAGCACCGTGAAGAACACGTGGAACAAGTCCGACACCGGATACTGTCCAAGATTTTGCATTTAAAGCATCGACAGCATAATAGAGACCGTGAACGGTATAGCCGTTACCGTTGATATTTCCTGCAAAATATGTGTTATTAAACCAATCGTTCATAGTGTAGCCTATTGCAACATCACAGGTTTCCCAGTTAACCTTGGTTATATCGTTAAGATAGATATCGTTTGTAAGGATAAAGCTACAGGCATCGGCTGTAATATTGGTGGTAACCTCTTCGCCTGTGGTTTCATCGGTAGCGGTTTCGGTGCCGGTAATCATTGTGCCATGGTTTACTATTATGTAGGCAAGCTCGGCGCCGTTTGTAATTTCGTAAACACCATCACCATTGGAATCCTTAGGTGCAGTTTTGGTTTTTCCATCCCAAATATCAAAGCTGATTTCTTCCTCTGGTTCGGGCGCCCAAAGTGTTAAAACAGGATATCCCTTGGTTGCGGTATATGCTGTATTGGCAGAGCCATCTGTATTAAGGGCAAGATAAGACATCTTGTTTTCATTGGTAAATACATCGGTTCCCTGCATTTGGTCTGCTGTTGTAGTTACAACATTAGTATAAATGCTTCTTGAAGCGCCTGTACCATTATCTTTTGTTTGATAGGAATTATAGAATTTATAATAGGTTGAATAATCAGTATTTGTCTGAGAGGTAATGGGGCCGTTTAAATTATAACAGTTTTTAACAGTAAGGGTTGAATGGTAGGAATAGCCTACAAGACCGTGTCTGAACGCGCCCTCATCTAACCCGTAGGTAGCGAGAGAATAACAGTTTGTAAGGCTCATTGCCTTTTGGTTTCCGTTTCCTACAAATGAGGCCGACTCACGACCCGCAACCTTAACGTTTTCGCCGACAAACGAGTTTGATATTGATACGGCTGATGCACAACCACCTACAATTACACCTGCAACATAATGATGGTGAATGTATGCATAATCAACACCAAGATTTGATACCTTTACGGTAAATCCCGATGCGACCCTGGGTATAAGTGCGCTGGAGATATGATTGTTGTTACTGGTTGCAAGCTTGATTCCGTTATTAAAATACAGACCGTATACTGTAAAGCCCGCACCATCAATTACACCTGCGAAATCCTCGCCTCTGATTTTACCATCATAATTGTGATAATCGTACCAGGAATTTACGGTGTATCCATCGTTTTTAGTGCCTGCAAGCCAGTTCACAGCATTGATATCATTGAGGTAAATATCTGCCGTAAGCGCATAGTAGGAGCCGAAATAGGGCTCGTTAACGGTTTCTGTGTTTTCGGTTCCATCTTCTGCAGTTACTGTCTGTGTGGTGGTGCCGCTTTGAGTGATTGCCAGAGCAAGCTCTGCACCGTTTGAAATCTGATAGGGGTCGGTGCTTGTTCCGCTACCGCCTGCGAAGGACTCGGCAACTGTACCGTCCCAGATTACAGGCTCGGTTTCTCCGTCTGTTCCCTCTTCGCTATCATTATTTTTCTCTTCGGTGAAAACATTAAGGGTCGGGAAGCTATCAGTAGTAAATCCGAAATCAATATCATCAAGCGAAGAACTGCCCTCGCCGGAGTATTTAATCTTAATATCATCAACATAAACCTCGGCTGCGGCATCGGTATATACAAGCATAGCCATTGCATAGCCATCGTTTGAGGATTTATCGGTTGTTAAAACTACTGTTGCTGTCTGCCATTCTTCTGATGCTGAAATCTCGGTAGTAGTAATAGCCTGGGCGGTGTTGACAACATTGCCTGCTTGGGCTAAACCTACGGAAACTTTAGCTTTTGCCGATGATTTATAAGCAAATGAAACGGTATACTCTTTAGCTGCAATAACATCGAAATGCCCGCTGTTGCGAAGTTCAAATGCGGTTAATCCGTTATTGCCAAGTGTAAGCTTTAAGGCCTTTGCGCCGACATAGCTGTTATCTTCAACTATGGATGCAACTGCCGAGTTGAGGCTTATGCCTGCAATCTGTTCGGCATAGTCTTCAAAACCGCAATACAAGGTTTTGGTTGCAACCTTTACCCAATTATAATAAATATCGGTATAGTTTGAAATTATATCGGAAGCGGAGAGCTTATTTGTATGTATAGAATCGGCATAAACTCCTTCAAGCTCAAAGCCATCGCGAGAAGGCATATCTATATCGGACAGCTTGGTACCTGCTGTAACAACGAAGGTTTCGTTAGCGCCGTTATAGTTATGAGCAGTTAGAGTTCTGCACTCGTTTAAGGTTACATCATCTATCCAGATATTAACATTGTTTGCATCTGTGTTTGTTGCAGAGCAAAGGGTTATGTTAAGATAGCCTGCATTACTGTCTGTTGTGAAGGTTGCAGTAGCCTCCACCCATCCATCGGTAGCGGCAGTAATTGTGGCAACCTCAGATGCAAGTACATTTGCAGTATCATAGGTAAGCTCTGTAAATATATTGACCGAGTTTGTCTGGCGCACCTGAATGTTAACCTGCTTATCAGGAGCAGCTGCTGCATAATAACGAAGTGAAATTTGATAGGTAGTGTTGGATTTTGCCTTATAATGCGGCACACTACCGGAATTATTGTCATAAATTCTGACCGCAGCAGGCCACTTGTACTCAAGCTTCATCGCGTTAACAAATTGTACTGCATTTTGCTCGGCACCTGTTTTGGTAGTATCTTTTTCTACCGAAGCACCCCATGTTGCAAAACGATACCAATCATCTTCCACACCGTCTACCGTTAAATATGAGCAGGTAGAACCTCCCGAAGTAGCGGTACGGTATGAGGTGTTTTCATCATCATAGGTATTAACCGTTGTAAAAAGTGTATCTGCCATAGCAGTTACGCTGCCTACAAACAGGCTGGAAGCTATAAGAGCCAATGCTAATACCAAGCTGATAAGCTTTCTGGATTTTAACATAATTTCCCTCCAAATTAATTCTTTGACAAAATTATAACATTTCTACACTAAAATTCAATGATTATTTCTTAATTTCTTGACTATTTCTATATATTAGGTTATTATTTTTGTGGTGATGTTATGGAAAACTTTATGAAACAAGATTTTGATATAAAGGAAGTTGTAAGGTCTCGTATTGTTCAGGCGGTTGTTAATAAAAAGCCTTCAAATATGACACGCCCGTACAATGTGTTTATTTATATGCACGGTTGTGAAAAAACATATAAGTTTAATGATGGAACTAAAATACATGCAAAAAGCGGTGATTTTATCTTTGTTCCGCCTGGGACAAGCTATCAGGTTAGGTGCACAGTTCCCGGGGAAACCTATTCCATAAATTTCGAACTATACGACCAACCACAGCTTTCCCCTTTTCTTTTTAGGCCGAAAAACCAAAACGTATTCTTTGATTCCCTAAAAGCAGCGGAAAAGGCCTGGCGAAGAAAATATACAGGCTTTCAGATGCGGCTTAAAGCCGAAACATATACATTTATTTGTAATATGATAAAAGAATATGAGCTTGAGTATGTTTCAAAAAGCACCTTAAGCAGAATAAACCCCGCTATACGCTACATTCAAGATGAATACACCAAGGAAAATATTTCGATTTCTACCCTTGCTGAGCTTTGCGGAATGAGTGAAGTATCCTTTAGAAAGATTTTCACCAACGCGATGGGAATAACTCCGCTTAAATATATAAACAACCTAAGACTGGAAAATGCAAAGGAACTTCTATCCACAAAATCCTATAAAATATCTGAGGCGGCCGAGCTTTCGGGCTTTAAGTGCGACAGCTATTTTAGCCGAGAGTTTAAAAAGCATACGGGTATGTCTCCGATAGAATACAAAAACAGCATTGAATAAAAAAACCACCAAACTTGTGTTTGGTGGTTTTAGTTTTATTCAGCGGTCCAAATAAAGGGAGATGCGCAGTATCCGTATACTCCGCCAATGGTGCTGTAAAGGTTAAGCTCGGGCCTATTTCTGTAACCCATACGAACACCTGTAATGGTGGTTACACCATCTGCGGTAACTACAATAGCGTTACTGCCCTGGAGTGTTGCGGTTGCAGCTACCCAGCTTCCGTTTTCATCCTTTACCTCAAGCTCGGTAACAGCAGTGCCTGATGTGAGCATTAAGCCCTCTGCCGTATGGTTAAAGGTTACTGTTGCGGTGTTTCCGGTTACAGTTACTGTATCGTAAAGAGGACCTGAATACTCGGGGGTCTTATCGTAATCGCCCAGAGGATAATAGTAGGTTGAAAGGGCTGCGTTGGCAAGAGCCTTTGCAACGGGATATTTATCGGTTGGATGGATATCAAGCCAGCCATCAGACTCGCGCATTGTATCTTCGCGAGAAAGCATAGTGCAAACGGTAACGCCATCCATAGTTCTTGCGGCTTCGCCCTGGGCTATACGAATGTTGTATTCATCCCTGACATTTCCGTTGACATCTAAAGCGTTATCTGAAGAATAAAGCATTATCTGTACGGTATAGAAAGGCAGGGTCGGGTCGTCCATACGGGTGCGCCAACAATTTACAAATGTCTTAAACATATCAAGATATCTATAGGCTTCGCCGATACCGGCATTGCTTTCGCCCTGATACCAAAGCACGCCTGCGGTGGTCATTTTTTCTATAGGCTGAATCATTGTTTCATAGAGTCCGTGATGCCCGAAATCGAAGTTGTGATAGTCGGAATGAGCGGTGTTTTCAAAATCATATTCATCACAGTAGCAATAATCACTATGAGTCCAGCAGTCTATTCTTGAAGCGCCACGGGATACCGAGATAATTCCAATAGGAATATTATTCTCGGTTGCCTTTGCGATTTCAGTGGCAAACATTACACCGATAGCCGTACCATCCTCTACAATAGCCTGAGTAAACTCGTACCAACCGCCTGTACCTGTATAGGTATAACGAAGAATATCGTTATCGGGTACCGTACCTGTTTGTTCGGTAGACTCAAGTGCAAAAGACATATTCGACTGGCCCGAAGCAATATAAACATCACCTATGAGTACGTTGCTGTATGAGGTTTCAATGCCTGAGAAATTGGTTTTAAAGGTTACGGGTGTGGTAGAGGCCTCCATTGGGTCAAAGTAAATCTCCCACTCCCCTGTAGTTGAGTTTACGGTTTTAGTTTGGTCGCCAATGGTTATTTCGCCTGTACCATAGCCTGTACCATAGATACAGATAGGTTTGTTTCTTTGAAGCACCATATTCTTTTTAAAGGTGGGCGCTATAACCAGCATTTCCTTCCATACAGCATAGAGGGTTGCCCCATCCATATCGGCGGTAACAAGATTATCAAGCATCTCGCCATTAGGAACCAGACTCCAGCCTACGCAAGTATACGGGCTATTTGTTGGCGTTTCAACCATAAATGTTTTGCCAACGGTTTGTTCTGTTGTAACGGTTGTTTTGGTGCCGCCAAAGGTACCACCGTTTGCGTTAAATGTAATCATAGGTTTATAATCCTTAGCCATTTTTACAAGGTCGGAAATTTCCAACTCCCCGTTACGGTTATAGTCGGTATTTCTGTATGATTTTGTCTTTATCAAGGTTTCTCTAAGCACAGTCATATCTGCTTTGGTTCTGCCCACTCCATCCTCATTGGCATCGCCAATATTAGTACCGTAAAGCCTATGTAGAGGTGTTCCCTGTTCGCTGTTTACAGCATACCAAATATCCCCTGAATAGCCGAGTGTTTCGAGGGCGCCGCTTCCCATTAACTGCTCATTTGTTAACACCGTATATTCATCGCAGGAAGCGCCTACATTTGAATATACTCCCGAATATGCTTTTTCAAGTAAAGAAGAATAGCTTGTTCCGGTCTTTGTAGGTTCAAAGCCTAAGCTGAAGCAGTTTGTAATTGTGAAGTGTCCGTTCCAGGTTGCACCAAGTATTCCTTGGCAGTTACCAGATGAAGCGCTTGTCATTTGAGCAGCAGACCAACAATCGGATATATCTACCCTTTGTTCGTAGTTGTTCATAATAAATCCGACAATACCGCCTACTGATGAAACATTTCCGTTAGCGTAGTTGGTTAGATGAACCGTTTCATCGGTAAAGCAACCCGAAACAGCAGCACTGCTGTATCTATCTACCCAGCCGACTATACCACCGACTATACCGGTAGCCATAGTTTGTGCATTATAATCGGTATCCCAGCCTTGTGAGGTAACGTAGTCTTTCGTATAGCCTGCATACAGATAAGAATTTTTAACGCCGACATTCTTAACCTGTGCACCATTTCCGATTGAGTGGAAAAGGGCGGCAGACTGAGTAATTATGTCCTTATCGTACCAAATTCCGTAAACCACATAACCGTTTCCATCGAAAACGCCCTTAAATCTCTTATCGGCATTTTGGTAGGAATAGACATCGTGTCCTTCTTCCCATATCCAGCTGTTAAGGTTATTGTTGTTTTGCCAATTTGCAACGGTAATGTCGTTTATATAAATATCATTTACCATTTTGTAATGGTTTGCTGTTCCGCTGTAAGCAACATAAGCCAGTTGGCCAGCATTTTCAACCAAATAGGGCGACTGAGCCGTACCCTCGCCCTTAAAGGTGCCAATACCTAGACCGTTCCAGTTGCCTTCGCCATGGTCCTTGAAAACGCGGAGTGTGGGATAAGAATCAGTTGCAACGTAACCCTCATAAAGCGGGAAATTCTTAATTGCCGGCTGTCCCTTACAGTTTGTGCCTATTCCTGCATAGGAATTAACAACAGTTGCGCTACCGCCTACAAGTGCGCTGTCGGTAGTGTAGCAGTTTTCAATACTCTGCTTGGTTTGTATATTTTCTTCGCCAACAGCGTATGTATGCTTCCAAGTATTACCAAATATTCCACCCCGGCTGTAGGTTCCTTCAAGGGTAGCAAGGCTATAACAGTTTATAGCGGAAAGTGTTGCATCTCCGCCGCCAAAAATACCGCCTGCAACATGGCCGAGTATGGTTACATTTTCTCCTGCATAGCAGTTTTCGAACCTCTTTTCGGCAACACTGTTTGAATTGCCTACAATAGCGGCAGCACACTGACTGGCCGCAATATAGGCATAATCTACACCCAGATTCTTAACTACCGATGTTTTATTATCATTAAGTGCAGGAATTAGAGCCACAGCATCGCGCTTATAATTTGCATTTTCGCCGCTTGCAGGGGTACCTGAGCCGTAGTACAAACCGTAAATAGTATGGCCCTGACCATCAATAGAGCCCGAGAATTTAACAGCGCTTGCGGTTGTGTACCATTCCATGGGAAGATACCCTGCGGCAACATCGCCCGTAGCCCAATCTATGGCAGAAAGATTATTAAGATAAATATCTTCTGTCAGCACATAGTTTGAGCCGCCACCGTTTTTAATAATATAAGCGAGCTCTGCCGCCGAATGTATTTCTATATTACCGTTATCATCTATTGCTCTGGGTTCGGTTTCGCTACCATCCCAAGGATAATCGAAATCGGAAGATTTGATAAAACACCTTAATATTGGGTAGGTTTCGGTTTCGATAAACACCCTGTCGGCATTAAGCTTGGGCATTTTTTCGGAGTTTGTAAATACATCTTTACCCTGCATATTTTCGGCCGTTATAAGTGTTCCGTAAAATGCACCTGCACCGCTTGAGTTTGTGAAATCTACATTTACCGAATAGTTGTTTTTGCTTACAGCATCTGTAGTCGCACTCCAAGAAGCATAGACCGAGCCTTTAGCATTATAGCTATTGTTTACCGTAACATTTGTTTCCCAGTTGCCTGCAACAAGACCTGTTTCGGTACCTATTGCGGTAGCGAGTGAATAAGAATTTAGAATACTAATATTACTTCTGAAGTTTCCTGCGCGGAAAGCACCTGCAGCATAAGCCGAAAGATAAACACTTTCTCCCGCATAACATTCTTCGATATTAACACTTGCATATTCGGCATCGGCAATATGAAGCGTAGGTCCTGCAAAGCCAACAAATGCACCTGCGCCATTCGTACCGTTTATATATGCGCAGTCTACACCCAGTTTAGAAATATTAACGGTTGTACCGCTGTTCACTCTTGGAATTAGCCCACAGCCGTAGTATCCGAAAACTTTATCTCCCGAAATGTTATTATAAAGACCGTAAACAACATATCCGTTACCATTGAGATTTCCCTGGAAAGGTTTGTTTTCGGGCCAAGAATTAGGCGTATAACCGCTTACGGGCACGCCTGTTTCCCAATTGATTTTTGTAATATCGTTGAGATAGATATCTGCAGTTAGTTTGTAATATGCATCAGCTCCGCCGCCGCTGGAAATGGCGTAAGCCAGCTCTGCACCGTTGGAAATAAGGTATGGCATTGCTTTGGTTCCACTGCCCTGCGGTGCTGTTTTTGTTTCTCCATCCCAGATATCGCAGTTTGGGTTTTCGGTTTCTTCATCGTTCTTTTCGACAAAGGCCTTAAGAATTGGATAAGTTTTAGTTTCTATATATTTGTATTCTGTATTTAAGCCGAGCATTTTAGCTTCATTTGTGAACACATCTTCACCCTGCATATTTTCAGAGGAAATTATTGTTACACCACTTAAAACAGCATTTTCTACCGAAGCATAACAGCCCGATGCAACCATATAGTATTCAGAATCAGCAAAGCCTGAAATTGAGCCGTACGCATTATAGCAATTTGAAACAATAACATTATCTGCATCATCCCACGGAAGACCGAAAAGGCCAGAATAGGTTGTGCCAATTTCACGAGCTAATGAATAGCAGTTGGCAACTGTTGCTCCCTTTGCACTCCTTGCGTGTGCGCGGAAAGCGGATGCCGTGGCCGCTTTAAGGGTTACCTTTTCGCCTGCATAGCAGTCTTCCATTGTTAAATATGAACCCGCAGGTGCTGCGGCTACAAATGCGGATGCGCTTGTTTCGAAATCGAAATATGCATAGTCAACCCCAAGATTTTTAATTGTTACATTAGAGTTTTCGGCAATTTTTGGTATTAACCCTGTACCACCGTTATAAACACTATATGACTCCGGCTTCATATCAAGATAAAGGCCATAAACCTTATGACCGTTTCCATCGATTGTTCCATCAAAGGCGGCTGAAATCTTATAATCGTTATACCAACTGTTGGGTACATAGCCATTTAAAGCCTCGCCCGTATCCCAATTGATGCTACGTATATCGTTAAGGTAAATATCCTTTGTAAGCTTGTAGTAGTTGTTTGCTCCGCCGCCGTTATATATCACATAAGCAAGCTCTTCGGCACTTGCAATAAGGTAAGGCTCTGCTTCGGTGCCCTTACCTTCAGGTGCGGCTGTTGTGCCGTTCCACACGGTTTCTTCGCCAAGTATATCTTTTTTAATAAAGCTTGTAATTGTATTTGCATACTCGGTTTGCGTAGCAAGTCCGGGATGACCCGAACCGCCAGAACCGTTGTAAGGAAGTTTTAAAGAATAATAGCCCTCTTCTGCACCGCCCATTTCGGCTACAGCATCTGTAATCATGGTGTTTGCATCTGATGTGAGCATTCCGTAAAGCCAAACGATTTTAGCGTTAGGGTTTTTCTCCCTGAACAGGGTCATTGATTTTTTAAAACTATTTTTAAGGTCCTCATCGGTAAGGTTGAAGCCTCTATCTGTATCCTGATAAAGCCATACATCGTTTGTTCCAAGCGAAACAAGAACTATGTCTGCGGGGCGCTCGAAACCGTATGTTGTGGAAGAGTCGGAGTAGTATCTGGTATATGGATACACCATATTCATAGTAATGCCGTTAGGCCCTGCCCAAGATAGGTTATCGGTTGCAGTAATTCCCGATGTTGCAATAACCGACCAGTCGGCATTAAGGGCCCTGGCTGTAAGGTATCCCCATCCTCTGGTGGCATCGGTATAAAGGGCGCGTTCGTTAGAATCACCGCCCGTTGCAATATTTCCGTGGCCAGCAGCTATAGAATCGCCCACAATTTCAATTAATAAATTGTTATCCTTAGGGGCATCGAGCAGGATTCCGTTTAAGGTTACACTCTTAATACCAAAGGAAGCCTTATATGCCTGTGTTTGCATATAGATTTCAAAGGTATGCTCACCTTCGGGCAAGTCCTTGGCTATTTCAAAGGTGTAGTCGCCAACAGTTTGCATAAAGAAGGGATAACCGGTTGAGTTTGATAACCAGTTGGCTTCATTATTATCTTCAGGTATTCGCTTATCGGCAGACTGAACAACACCATCTACTATAACGGTAAAATATAGACCGCCTCTATCTTCGGTAGAGTCAATGCGTAGTGCTGACATATCAACGCTGACAGAACCCGAACAGTTAGCCTTAAACTCCATACCCGAAGCAGAATAATCAATTAAAAGCATATCGTTTTTAACTTCGGTTCTTCCCTGGGTTTTATACTTGCCTTCCATTTGAGGAATGGTATAGGTTGTGCTGTCTGCAAACACAGTAATCACACCCCCAAAGCAAGTAGTAAAGCAAATAAGCAGTGCAAGAATAATACTTAATGTTTTTTTCATAGCGGCCACCTTACTTGATTATTTTATGAATTATACCTGTCAAAATAATTGACAAAAACCACTTATCCGATTATATTATAATTAACTTTTGTTCTTTTTTGTATAGATAAATGAACCATTTATATGAATTTTTGTTGCACGGAGCAGTTTTATGATATTATTTAACAATGAACAGTATTCAAAATGTCTTGGACGAACAAACCTAAATGAAACAAACGGTCATTCGTTCGGTCCCGGCACAAGAAGCATTTATACCATACACTGTGTAGTAAAGGGAAAAGGTTATCTTTGTACTCATAACAGAACCTATCATATAACCGAGGGTGAAAGCTTTATCATTTATCCGAATACGCTTGTCAGTTACTATCCCGACCCCGAAGACCCTTGGGAATATGAGTGGGTAAACTTTACGGGTGCCGAGGCTGAGGCTCTGCTTGCAGCAAGTTCTTTTTCTCCAAATAATTTAGTTCTGCCTGCAGTAGATGAATCTCCCCAAAAATTCTTCAGACAGCTTTGTGTTGAGCTTGACTACGCAGAAAGCCATTATTCAAATCCGGATTTGTGGTTTTGTCTTGGTAACGCATATTTAAGAATTATTCTCGCCTTTTACATTGCACACTATCCGAACGACAACAATAAAAAGAATGGCCTTGACTATATTGAAAACATGGTAGACTTTATTAATGAAAACATTGGCAACCATGCACTTACGGTTGAATTGCTTTCAGACAAATTCAATCTGAGCCGTTCCTCTTTATTCAGAATTTTTAAAAGCTCTTTCGGCATTTCGCCAAAAGAATACATAATAAATAAGCGCATGGAACTGGCCTCTAATATGCTTATGCAAACAAGCCATTCGGTAAAATCAATAGCATTATCGGTAGGATTTGAAAATTCAATGTATTTTTCTAAAGCCTTTAAGCAAAGATTCGGTCTGAAGCCGAGTGAATACCGCGCAAAATAAAGGAACGCTCCTTTCGGAGCGTTCCTTTATTTTTGAAAGGGATTAGGAATTATTCTACTATAATTTTTCGAAGTGCAGCAAGGTCATCTGCATCAAAGATACTGTTCTTATCAGTATCAGCGGAGGTCATCTTGCTTTCGAGTCCGTTTATGACAAGATTCTGCTCTACAAGGTCACGGATATCTACCATGCCGTCATCATTCATATCCCCTGCCATATCGACACCGGGATTATAAAGCTTTTCGGTAATGCCGATACCTATACTTTGCTTGTAAACAAAGTCACGGCAAACAGACATAACATCGAAATTGGCCTCGCTCTCACTGCTTCGTTCGTGAAGGTTTAACACCCAGTTAAGATTAAGGTTGTGAACCTTATCGCTTAGAGTTCTCGTATCGCCCACCTCATCATAATTTGAAGATTCGGTGTTAATTTGCCAAAGCTTCACATCATCCTCATACAGCACAAGTTCTTTATGGGTATGACCAAACTGATAGGAAAGAATTTTTGCGGTGTTATCAGAATAGTCTGCCGTTATATTGAGTGTTTCATTTGTATAGCTTGTGCCGTTTTGAAAAGCGGATATGATAGCACGAAGTTCAGTTCCGTTATAGATACTGTACGATGCGTTTGTATTTTCATCTATTCCCTGATGAGATGTAAACACATAATCCCAGCCTTCTTCTGCCGTCAATGCTTCTTCGACAAGCCACTGAAGTTGACGGTCGCTATAACCGTGGAAGGTTGCAGCACTTCTGTAACGGTCGTGATCGGTTTCTGCCAAATCTTCATATCTAACCTCAAGATAAGTTACATTTCCGTTTTCATCATATTCATTATAGTAATCGCTTGCATCAAGGCAAACAACACGTATTTTCTTGGAATCGATATCATAGTAATAATACTTTGAATTTTGATCTTTAGAGTCTTGTTTAGCAAAGTCTCCGTTTTTATTTACAACAAAATCTATTACATTGTCGTTCCAGTCTTTATCACTTATAACACGTTCGAACGAAAAGGTTCCGGAGTAAGTATTGTCATCGTGGTTGCCCATAAGCACCATAACCGGCTTTGTGCAGCTTAGAAATGGAGCTAAGATTTCGTTTAAGTACTGCAAACTCTTTGCCTTTTTGTTGTTTCCGTCAATAAGGTCTCCTCCAAGAATTACAAAATCGATAGAATCATCATTGCTTGCCCATTCTGCCACAAATGCAGCTTCTCTGAGCATTGCGGTACGTTCTCCTGTGCTGGAGTCTGAGGTGTCATCTCCCTCATAGTGCAGATCTGACATAAATATGTAGTTAACCGTTTTATCGCCAAATTTGTCTACCTTTTTGGTTATGCGATCAGATGCTATATCATAATAGTAATCGGCCTTAATAAGATCATTACGGCTACCTTGACGGACAAAAGATATATATTCGGCAGGAACTAAAACTTTGATTTCATCGGGAATCGTTGCAAACCACACATATGCATCTTTAACCAGGGAGTTATCAACAACAGCTGATTCTGCACTAATTGGTGCACACATATTATCATAAACCGCTTTAATCTCGCCGTTGCTTATAATACTGCCTTTAGGCAGGAAAACAAGATGTTCGGTATCATAATACGAACGGTTTTTAGCCTCAAAAATACTACTGTCGAGCCCAGACATTTTTGAGGTATCTGTTAAAGCATCGATACCTTTCATATTGGACAAATCAAGTGTTGTAACTCCGCTTGTGTAACTTCCCTGTACACTTTGATAACAGTTCTCAAGAGTTACAGTGTCTTTAACACTTCCTGCCACGATAGTTCCGTTAGCGATATACGAATTTTTAATTGATGCATTAGTTCTTGCAGGTGTGCCGACAAAGCCTACCGTTGTTTTTGCAAGACTATAACTGTTGTCTATATTTACATTAACAATATTGCTTGCATACGAATAGGCGTGGAAAAGACCTGTTCTGCCGCCTGTAAGGGTAATGTTTTCGCCTACACCTATGCCGTCGAAGTTAAGGGTTGCACCGCCGGAGGCAAAGCCGACAAATACAGATGCATTACATTCGGCGTTAATATAGCAATAGTCAACTGTCAGGTTAGTTACATTTAAAGTGTTGCCTGCTGCCACAGTCGGGAAAAGGCCGGCGCCCCACTTATAGTTAGTATTATATCCTTTAACCGAATTTGCTTCATTACGATATAAACCATAAATTGAATGTCCGTTTCCATTTACGTTTCCTGAAAACGCAGTTGTACCGCCATACCAGGTATTAAGTCCATCTTTTTTGTAGGTCTTAAGCACTGCGCCTGTATACCAATTTATCTTGCTAATATCATTGAGATAAATATCTTTTGTAATCTCATAATAAACGTCATTTCCGCCACCGCCGGAAACTGCAAGTGCAAGCTCAGCACCGCTTGAAATTATGTAAGGGTCAACTGCCGAGCCGCTTCCTTTGGCAAATTCGGTTGCAATGCTGCCATCCCAAATTTCAATTTCTTCCCCCGCTTCAGCATCTACCTCTTTAATAAAGGTAGTGAGAACAGGATAACCTTCTGTAGCCGTATAAACACCACTTGAATTTAAATTGGGCATCTTGTCTGCATTTGTAAACACATCTGCTCCTTGCATATTAACGGCAGACACAGTTGTGCTTTTTTCGTTGTATATAACTCCGTCTTGCGCCTGATAGTTATCTTTAGAGGAAAACGAGTTAGGATATTTAGACTTATTACCGGAATTGATTGGACCGGTAGCGTTATAAGAATTCTTAATAACGATCTCCGAAGAAAGCCAATAACCTAAAAGACCGTAATGCTCCGCGCCAACCAGAGCGGCCAAAGAGCAACTGTTGGTAATGGTGGTAGTAGATTGTGCGGCAAATCCGACAAAAGCACCTGCGTCGCCACCCTTTAGAATAACATTGGCACCCACCATACAGTTATCAATATTAGAGGCAGCGCCATAATCTGATGCAATAAAGGCAGATGCGCCGTTTTCAACGTTTATATAACAGTAATCAACTGCCAGATTGGAAATTGTTACTGTTCCGCCCGATACAATTCTCGGAATTAATGCCGTACCATATCCTTTATAAGATTCGTAAGATGAGGGGTTGTCGTTTCGGTAAAGTCCATAAATGGTATGACCATCTCCGTCAATAGTGCCGGCAAAAAGTTCACTGCGTGTATACCATTTATTTGCAGCGGTGTAGCCATTGTTAAGTGTGCCGTTTTCCCAGTTGATTGCATTTAAATCATTAAGGTATATATCTTTTGTTATTTTAAAATAACAATCTGTATATGTTTCCCCTGAAGCACCATTGGTAATTGCAAGAGCCAGCTCTTTACCGTTAGAAATCAGATAGGGGTCACCCTCACTTCCGCTTCCTCCTGCAAAGAACTCGGCTACGGTACCATCCCAGATTTGCAGTTCTTCTGTGGAGATGCTGCTCGGCTTTTTAAGGGTGGGATACCATGCAGAGTCGAAGGTTATTTTGGGCATACTTGTATAAGCCTTACCGTTTAACGCTTCGACAATAATATCATCAAAATAGATTTCTGTTTCGTTTTCGGCGTAAACTATGATAGCGGGCACATAGCCTTCATCAAAGCTTTTATCTGCAGTAAAGTTAAGGGTTGCGGTCTGCCAATTATCCCCTGCCTGTGCAGACATTTTATTGATGGCATAGGCAGTACCCAGAACGTTTCCGGCCTTTGCCATACCCAAAGAAATCTCTGCATCTACGTTTGTTTTATACGCAAAGGTAATACTGTACTCCTGCTTTTCAAGTTTAAAAGGTGAACTGTTTCTGATTTCAAATGCGGTTATGCCCCTTGCATCAAGACAAATCTTTAATGCCTTTTCGCCGGCATAAGCATTTTCGCTGACAATTTGAGCAACATTTTCATTAAGGCTCATATTATCAAAGGTATCTGTCGCAGTTTGTCCTGTAAGCTGCGCTCTGTAATCATCAAAGCCGCAATAGTATTTACTGTTTAACAACATTCCTTCTTCAGCTCCTGCCGGAATAAACATACATCCCACAAGTAAAACCACCGTTAAAACAATGCTTAATAGTTTTTTCATATCTTTCACCTTCCATATGTACTTGACTAAATTATACCGTGTTTTCGATATATAACAATGAATATTCCAAAACAACTTGACTATTTCGGTACACTTTGGTATAGTTTAGATGGTGATTTTATGGAAGTGTTTATGAAGCAAAACTTTAATGTAGAGAGAATAATTATGTCTCATTTTTTTGTTTCCCAAGGCAAAGCCCCATCTTGTAAAAAGCGAAAACATCACGCACTTTTATATATTATGAATGCCAAGCGTTGTTACTCCTTTAACTGTGGAAAGGAAATCTATGTTAAAGGCAATGAGGTATTATTTATCCCTAAAGACTTAGAGTATACCGTAAGCGGAACTGAAATACGAGAGGGCTACACAATAAGCTTTGATATTAACGCCGACCTTCCTCTTTCCCCTTTTGTATTTAAGCCCAAAAACCTTGCAGGCTTTCTTGAGAGTTTTAAGGCTGCTGCTACGGCATGGAGTAATAAAGGCTTGGGCTTTGAAATGAGATGTAAATCGGCGCTTTACGATATTATCTGTAATATGCAAAGTGAGTACGAAATGAGTTACATTTCTAAAAGCACCCTTAATCGACTAAAACCGGCAATAGATTATATGCATAAGGAATATACCAACGAAAATATATCCATACCTGTGCTTGCAGAGCTTTGCGGTATGAGCGAAGTTTTATTCAGACGCCATTTTAAAAACTCAATGGGAGTTTCCCCTCTCAGATACATAAACAACCTAAAAATCATAAGAGCCAAAGAGCTTTTAAATGATGGTATATGTTCGGTAAGCGAAGCCGCATTTCTCTCAGGCTTTCACGACGAGTGCTATTTCAGCAGAGAATTTAAAAGGGCAACCGGTGTTACTCCGTCTACATACAAAAAAAGTGGGTGAACCGTATGTTCACCCACTTTTTATTATTTAATTTCAACCTCGGCATCTTCGCCGTTACCTACATTAAAGCGCTGAATTCTATCACTTGATACAAGCATAATATCAAAGCAAGGGTTATGTTCAGCGGTATCGGTACTTATTTGCCATAGGTCAATATCTTCGCTATAATAAATTTTGTTTCTGTGAATATGCCCAAAATGGTAATTTAATATTTTGCCGTTAGAATTGCTGTAATCGGTATTAACACCCAGCTCTTCATCGGCAAATGCTGTTTTGTTCTGATAAGCGGCAATGAAGGCACGGAGTATTTCGACTCTTGGGGTTGGCCATTCATTATCTTCTTCCGAAACTCCCATATGACAAAGAATTATAGATTCACCTTCATATTCGGGCGGAAGCGCCTCTGTTGCAAGCCATTTAAGCTGGTGGGCAGAAAAGCCGTAATGAACATTTTCCTTTATCCACTCGGTAACATTACCCTCATCATCAAAAGGCATACGAACATCGAAGTTATCAAGGCAAACAAGTCGGATGGTCTTGCCGTTTTTCTCTAAATCATAGTAATAATATTTAGACCAATTATATGTACTGTCATACACACATTTTTCGGGTATGTAAGGAGTCATAAAATGCTCGCGCCAGTATTTATCGCTGAAGGCGATTTCCTTATGAATTTCGCCGCCCCAGGGGTAGTAAATTCGGTGGAAGGTGCCATCATCGTGGTTGCCCATAAGAACGATAACATCTTTGCCGCTTTTTTTAAGTACATCTAGCTGGCGTGTAATTTGGCCTGCAGCTTTCTCACGGGCTCCCTCACAGGTTTCGTAGCCGTTAATAATATCGCCGCCAACACAGATAAAATCAATGTTGTCGTTATTCTTGGCAATTTCTGCAATAGCTTCAAGTTGTGCTATTAATTTTGCTTCCTTTAAAGCAACCGCCTCATCGTTTTCGTAAAAAGTGAGATGGCCTTCTTCATTTTCAAGAAGATATGCACCGTTGTGAAGGTCGGCTACAAATATATAGCCAACATCGCTGGATTTGGCATTTTTAAGCTTTTCGTTAGCATCTTTTATGTCTTCGGTATAACAGTGAATTCTTGGGTCTGTCATATTATTACCTCCCTTGTTTAGCATATTATATAGCATATTTTTGAGTTTTGCAACAAAAAAGACCTACCCGTTTGGGTAGGTCTTAAAGTTTTGATGATTATTTAATCATGCTTGCAACTTCGCTTGCGAAGTCGTCTTCTTTCTTCTGGATGCCTTCGCCCTTTTCGTAACGAACGAAAGATACAACCTTAACGGCACCGCCGAGTTCCTTAGCAACAGATTCTACATACTTACCAACGGTAAGGTCGCCATCGATAACATACTGCTGTTCGATAAGGCAGTTTTCCTTGTAGAATTTGCCGATTTTACCTTCAACGATTTTGCCGAGAACTGCATCGGGCTTGTTAGCCATTTTGGGGTCTTCCTTCATTTGAGCAACGAGGATAGCCTTTTCCTTGTCGAGGTCTTCAGCAGGAACAGAAGCCTGGTCGAGGTATGCAGGGTTCATAGCTGCAACCTGCATTGCGATATTTTTGCCCATAGCAACAAGTGCATCGTTCATAGCAAGCTCGGTTTCGAGTTCTACAAGAACACCGATTTTACCGCCGGCATGAACATAGGACACAGCCTTGCCTTCGATACGAGTGAAGCGGCGAAGCTGAATGTTTTCGCGGAACTTAAGGAAGATGTCTTCCTTGTATTCTGCAACAGTCTTGCCTTCGTAAGAAGAAGCAAGAAGAGCATCTACATCTGCGGGGTTGTTAGCAATAACAGCCTTTGCGCAAAGTGTTACGAACTCTTTAAATTCATCGTTACCAGCAACGAAGTCGGTTTCGGTGTTAACCTCGATAACGGCAGCAACATCGCCATCAACAAGTGCTACAACCTGACCTTCGGCAGCAACACGGGAAGCCTTTTTAGCCTGAGAAGCAAGACCCTTCTCGCGAAGATAGTCTACAGCAGCTTCCATATTTCCATCGGTTTCCTTAAGAGCGTTTTTGCAGTCCATCATACCGCAACCGGTTTTTTCTCTTAAAGCCTGTACATCTTTAGCAGTAAATGCCATAGTAGTATTCCTCCTAAATAGTATTGATTATTCAGCTGCTTCTTCAGTAGCTTCTTCGATAGCCTCTTCTGCCTCTTCAACTGCAGCAGAGCCCATCTCGCCCTGTTTAGCCTCGATAACAGCGTTAGCCATGGTTTCAGCAATAAGCTTAACTGCACGGATAGCGTCGTCGTTACCGGGGATAATAGCATCGATTTCATCGGGGTCGCAGTTGGTATCAACGATTGCGATAATCGGAATGTTTAACTTCTTAGCCTCTGCAACAGCGATACGCTCCTTGCGGGGGTCTACAATAAACATAGCAGCAGGGATTTTCTTCATATCCTTAACGCCGCCAAGGAATTTTTCGAGCTTTTCAATTTCGCCCTGAAGACCGATAACTTCCTTCTTGGGAAGCATATCGAAGGTTCCGTCTGCTTCCATTTTACGAAGCTGTTCAAGACGGCCGATTCTTCTTCTGATGGTGGTGAAGTTGGTGAGCATACCGCCGAGCCAACGTGCATTTACGAAGGGCATTTCGCAACGCTCTGCTTCTTCCTTAACAGAAGACTGAGCCTGCTTTTTGGTACCAACGAAGAGAATGTCGCCACCCTCTGCTACGATGTCGCGTACGAATACGTAAGCATCGTTAACCTTCTTAACTGTTTTCTGAAGGTCGATAATGTGGATTCCGTTTCTTTCGGTGAAGATGTACGGAGCCATTTTGGGGTTCCAGCGTCTTGTTTGATGTCCGAAATGAACACCGGCTTCAAGAAGCTGTTTCATAGAGATAACTGCCATTTTAATTTCCTCCTGAGGTTTTTCCTCCATTTTACTTCGAGCAGCTTGCGTAGAACGCATTTGCGCCACCTGCACGCAACAAAGTAAAATGTGTGTTTTATATTACTGCCCATAGGACAGCTGATAGATTATACCACATAGAATTTAGTTTTGCAAGTGTTTTTTTGACAAACTCTTATTATTTATTAATATACATTTTTGTGCACAATTTTTAGTTGACTTAAAGTGTTATTAGGTGTAAAATTGAAAAAATATTATTTTGTTTACCCTGGAGGAAAGAAACATGGCTTACTATTTTAAAGACGTATCTCATACCTTTAACGAATATCTGCTTGTTCCGGGATATTCTTCTTCTGAGTGCGTACCCGCAAACGTTTCACTTAAAACTCCCCTTGTAAAGTTCAAAAAGGGCGAGGAACCTGCAATCTCTCTTAACATTCCCCTGGTTTCGGCAATTATGCAGTCGGTATCGGGCGAAAAGCTTGCAGTTGCTCTTGCTAAAGAGGGCGGTTGCTCTTTCATTTACGGTTCTCAGTCTATTGAAGATGAGGCTGCAATGGTTGCCCGCGCAAAGAACTTTAAGGCAGGCTTTGTTGTAAGTGATTCCAACGTACGCGAAGATGACACACTTGCTGATGTTATTAGACTTAAGGAGCAAACCGGACATGATACAATGGCTGTTACCGATGATGGTACCCCGAACGGCAAGCTTCTTGGCGTTGTAACCGGCAGAGATTACAGAGTCAGCCGTATGGACCTTTCTACAAAGGTTAAGGAGTTTATGACTCCCTTCTCCTCCTTAATATATGCTAAGGAAGGCACAACACTTAAGGTTGCAAATGATATTATCTGGGACCATAAGCTGAATTCCCTTCCTATAGTTGATGAAGAAAATCATCTTAAGTATTTCGTTTTCCGCAAGGACTACTCTTCCCACAAGGACAACCCGTTAGAGCTTCTTGACAGCGAAAAGCGTTATGTTGTTGGCGCAGGTATTAACACCCGCGACTATGCCGAGCGCGTTCCTGCACTTGTAGAGGCTGGCGCAGATGTTCTTTGTATTGACTCTTCCGAAGGCTTTTCTGAATGGCAAAAGCGTACTATCGACTGGATTAGAGAGCATTACGGCGACACCGTTAAGGTTGGCGCAGGTAACGTTGTTGATAAGGAAGGCTTCCGTTTCTTAGCCGAAGCCGGCGCTGACTTTGTTAAGGTTGGTATCGGTGGCGGTTCGATTTGTATCACACGCGAAACCAAGGGTATCGGCCGCGGACAGGCTACTGCTCTTATTGATGTTTGCGAAGCAAGAGATGAATACTTTAAGGAAACCGGAATTTACGTTCCCGTTTGCTCTGACGGCGGTATCGTACACGACCATCACATGACATTGGCTCTTGCCATGGGTTCCGATTTCATTATGCTTGGCCGTTACTTTGCTCGTTTTGATGAAAGCCCAACCAACAAGATTTCCATTAACGGAACATATTATAAGGAGTATTGGGGCGAAGGTTCTAACAGAGCAAGAAACTGGCAGAGATATGACCTTGGCGGAGATAAGAAGTTATCCTTTGAGGAAGGCGTTGACTCTTACGTACCCTACGCCGGAACACTTAAGGATAACGTTGGAATTTCACTTGCAAAGGTTAAATCTACTATGTGCAACTGCGGTGCTCTTACTATTCCCGAGCTTCAAAAGAATGCAAAGCTTACACTTGTTTCTGCAACAAGTATTGTTGAGGGCGGCGCACACGATGTTATTCAAAAAGATACTTCCTCTAACAAAATTAAATAGTTTGATTTTTGCAGCGGCAGTTTTGCCGCTGCTTTTTTCTGCTTTATAATATTTATATTGACAAAATAGGGTGTTTCGTGTGATAATATATAGGAATGGAATGATGTATTATGCGAATTATTAGCGGAACGGCAAGAGGCCGCAAGCTTAAAACCCTTGCAGGTGACAATGTGCGCCCTACCTCAGACAAGGTAAAGGAAGGCATTTTCAGTGCAATTCAGTTTGACATTGAAGGTCGCCGTTTTTTAGACCTTTTTGCAGGAAGCGGCCAAATGGGGCTTGAAGCTTTAAGCCGCGGTGCCGAAAACGCAACCTTTATTGACTCCTCTGCTGAATCGGTTAAGGTTTGCAAGGAAAATATAACTGCGCTGGGTTTTGAAAAAGAATCCAGGCTTATACGTTCAGATGCACTTTCCTTTTTAAGCCTTTGCTCTGATAAATTTGATATTGCATTTTTAGACCCACCCTACGCGGCCGGTCTTTTAGAAAAAGCCTTAAGCGCTGTATGCGATAAGATGTCTGACTACGGCACCATTATTTGCGAGCATCCTCCCGAGGTAGCTTTACCCGAGGAAATCAAAGGTTTTTCAGTTTATAAAAAATATCGTTACGGTAAAATTAACGTAACCACATACAAAAAGGACAATTAAATGAAAGATAATCTTGCAATTTGTCCCGGTAGCTTCGACCCTGTAACCATAGGACACCTTGATATTATATCGCGCAGCGCCAAAATGTTTGGCAAGGTAATTGTGGTTGTGATGACTAACCCTAATAAAAGCAGTGGTAGTTTTACGGTTGAAGAACGGGTTGAAATGTTAAAAAAAGCGGTTGCCGACATTCCTAATGTTGAGGTTGACCACTATGGAGGACTTCTTGCTGACTATGCTGCAAGAAAAAATGCGAAAGCAATAATTAAGGGTCTTCGCGCTGTTACTGATTTTGAATACGAGTTTCAGATGGCGCTTGCCAATAAAAAAATGAATCCCAGTGTTGAAACCTTGTTTTTAACAACAAGCGCAGAAAACATGTATCTCAGCTCTAGTATGATTAAGCAAATTGCTGCTTTGGGCGGAGATATTTCGGATTTTGTTCCCGCAGTTATCCATAACGACATTGTTAATAGATTAAAGAAAGGATGAAAAATATGTCTATTGAAGATTTACTTGAACAATTTGATGAGGTGCTTGAAGGCGGTATAAAAATTCCCGGAAAACGTACTGTTGTAGATGTTGAAAAGCTTCGCGCTTTAGTTGATGACATTCGTCTTAACATTCCCGGTGAAATTAAGCAAGCAAGAGGCATTGTTGCCGACCGCACTGATATTATCACAAACGCAAAGAGAGAGGCTGACGGAATCATCCGTTCGGCTGAAGAAAGAGCTAAGGCTATGGTGGCTCAGGAAGAAATCACCAAACTTGCTCAGGAAAAGGCCAGCGAAATCATCGCTAACGCTCAGGCAAAGAGCCGCCAGATGAGAAAAGCTGCTCAGGACTTTGTTGATGATATTATGCGTAGAGCAGATGAAGGCTTAACCGCTAATCTTGGCGAGGTTAGAAAGACACGCGCTGCCCTTAAGCAGAGCATTCCTACCGCCCCTGCTAAGGAAGACTAATCGTTAAAAGCATCTCTTTCGAGATGCTTTTTATTTTCGACAAAAACTCCTTGAACACAGGATTTTTATGTGGTATACTTTTAAAGTTATTGGAGGTGAACGAATGGACAACACAAAAACTATTGCCACAAACAAAAATGCTTATCACGAATATTTTGTTGTTGAAAGCTTTGAGGCAGGAATAGAACTTACAGGTACTGAAATTAAGTCCATTCGCGCCGGTGGAGTTAACCTTAAAGATGCTTGGTGCAGTGTGGATGATGGGCAGATGCTTATAAAGCAAATGCATATATCCCCTTACGAGCACGGAAACATCTTTAACAAGGACCCTTTAAGGGTTAGAAGACTGCTTATGCATAAGAGAGAAATTATGAGACTTTACGGTCTTGTTAAGCAGCAAGGGCTTGCCCTTATTCCCCTCTCACTTTATTTTAAAGGCTCGCTGGTTAAGGTGCAGCTTGGGCTTTGCAAGGGTAAAAAGCTTTATGATAAGCGTGCTGTTGCCGCCGAAAAATCTGCCAACCGCGATATGCAACGGGCACTAAAGGAGCAGAACAGATAATGAAATACGAAGTTATAAACATTGATATTGATTATGAAAAAATTGGTACAAAAGGTACCGACTTTAAGCCTTATATGTCGGTTTATATTCCCGATAATTCAAAAGAAATTGATATAAACCGCAAAAGACCCACGATTGTTATTTGCCCCGGCGGCGGATATCATATGACCTCTGACCGTGAGGCCGAGCCGCTCGCCTTTAGGTTTTTAGCGGCCGACTTTAATGTTATAATTGTACGCTATGATGTGGCACCTGTGCGCTTCCCTGCCCAGATATTAGAGGTTGCTTTTGCAGTATCTAAGGCAAGAGAAATGGCTGAGGAATGGAACGTTGATACCGAAAAAATTATTGTTATGGGCTTTTCGGCAGGCGGACACCTTACAGCCAGCTACTGCAACCTTTGGAACAAAGATTTTGTAAAAGAGTATTATGGTTTAAAAGGTGGGGAAAATAAACCTAACGGAATGATTTTATGCTACCCTGTAATTATGGCGGAAGGCGATAAAATCCACGCAGGTTCAATAAATAATCTGCTTGGTGAAAAGGTTGATGACAAGGAACTGTTAAATTTGGTGGCTTGTGAAAAGCAGGTTAGCGAGGATACTCCCCCTGCATTTATTTGGCACACCTTTGAAGATACTTGTGTTCCTGTGGAAAATTCGCTTGCTATGGTATCAGCGCTAAGAGAACACAACATTAATACCGAATTCCACCTTTTCCCACACGGTTGGCACGGACTTTCCCTTTGCAATGAAGCAGTATATGGGAATTACGATGGCTTTACATCGGAAATTCAGTGCTGGATAGATATGGCTATTCGTTGGGTAAAAAATTTATAATTTACATATCCGCCTTTTGGCGGATTATATACGGGGCCGTAAAGGTTTCGACAGGGGCTTTGAACAGCCGGAAGCGAGCAGAGGTGCGGTACCTCTTTAAAAGCCGCAAATTTTAAAATTAAACGACAACTCTAAAGTTGCTCTTGCTGCTTAATTAAGCAGCCGTCCGACCCGGTAATACCGCGAACCGGCAAGGGCGTCGATTAGCGGTGAACGTGAACCGAGTAATGCCGATAGCTCGGTCATGACTTATCGGCTACTAAGCACAAAAGCGTGTCGGTTTGCTTTTGTGTAAGGGAATGTAGATAACCGACTGCGCTCGGAGATGCTGACTCGGATAGGCTTTTGGACAGGGGTTCGACTCCCCTCGGCTCCACCATATCTAAAGAATTACTCTGATACAATTACGTGTCAGAGTTTTTTATTAACCTTATAACGATTGAGTAGCAACTTT
>JAGBGJ010000014.1 GCA_017936045.1 Clostridia bacterium | reverse complement strand
GAACAATATCTTCGTTTCCTGTACTGCGAGCAGGATAATGTTCTTCACTCATCTCGTCATCGAGAAATTCATTATTACATAATTTACATCTAAATTTATTTATGCTATTAAACTTATTCACGAAAAAACCTCCTTGAAATATGCGATTAATTATATCGTAAAAAGAGGAACCTATCAATAATTGCAAAAAAGGTGGCAGAGATTTCTCTCTGCCACCTTTCTCTGTTAGTTATAGATTATATTGTCATTTACGATTTCTGTGGCGCGTTGACGGATGTTATTCATCCGGGCGACCCACTCCCTTTGATTATCTGATTTGAGTTGTTCGGTGATTCCCTCCGCTTGTTTGAAAATTTATATCGTAAAGATGGGAATTTAGTTTGCATTCCATTTGCAAGAGAGTAAGGTCTCCTCTGCGGTGTTGTTTGAGATAGTCCAAATGCCGCATCCCCCAAACACCGATTTCCTTTGTTTCGCACTCCGGCAATTTCAAGCACGGAATATAATAATCACCCTGCAACTCATACCACAAACCGTTGTTTTCATCATAGATATATTTTTCCATAATCAAACCTACGTCAACAAATCCTGAAAAGGAGCGTTTTCGTTCACAAAAGTATCGCATGTGAATTTAGCGCCGAGTCTGAATCCCATAATATAACTATCAAGGTTTGATTCTCCGTTCACCACGCTCCAAGCATCACAAAACTCCAAGAATTTCTTTTTGTTTTCACCGAATAGGTTCTCGGTCAGGAAGTCCTCGTTGAGCATTAATACTTCCATCTGCTTTTGCACGGGTTTGTTTTCCTTGGTACTGCGGGCTTGTGGATCTAAATTGCCATAGTAAAATTCTTCAATAAAGTTTGTCATTTTCGTAATCCTCCGTTATGAATTGAATTATCCTTACAATACAATCATTCTGGCTGACTACAAAAGCCAAAGGGAGACAACTTCCTTACGGAGTGTCTCCCTTGGGAGATTTTTTTATTTCTTTAAATACATTTTTATAAGTCCCCGAAGCTCCGACCTCATAATAACAAGGTAAACCAAAACAGCCAGCAGGTAAATTACAGTAAACATACCGTAAGACTTAAAGCTGCCTGCCACACAAAAGCTTACCATAACAATAAGCTGGGCCAAAGTTTGCCTTAAAATTTGCTTTTTATTATCTCGGTTTAAATACATTTCAGCCACAAAGGTCCAAACGGTTAACACTACGGTTGTACCAAGGGCAACGGCCACAACATTTTTAAAGATGAAATATGCGCCGAACAACACCGCAAACATTGCCGCAACACCGAAGATATTGGCGTAAAACAGCTGCTTTTCATAACGCCTTGCCTTGTAGTAGGGGGTAATCAAAAGCTGTGCCCTGCCAAGCGGCAAACACATTGCAAGTAGGAAATGCAAATAGTCAAGCGCGGGAATATACTTTTGCATTAGGTTTGTAACAATAAACATAAGGGGCAAATAAAGGAATAATGCAACCGTTACAAAGCCATCGCAAACGGTGGAAAAGCGCGAATAACTTTTAAGCATTTCTTCTTCATCCATACGCTTAAGCAGGGGAAATATTACGGTTCCAAGCACGCTTGTAAAGGATAAAATAATTGTAAGCAGTGACATTGCAAAGGAATAAATTCCATAGGTTGCAATTTCTTCGAATTTTTCAACCACCATACGGCCCAAAACAGGCATAAGCATTGAAGCGATAAGGGCTATGGTAATTAAAAAGCCCGATTTACTTTTTTCCCACAGCTCTGCAAGGCCCTCTTTAAATGGCGCGGCTTTGCCGAACAAGAATTTTCTTCCCAAGAAGAAGCAAACTATGGTGATTATAAAGCGTGCCACGGTGTCTGCCCCAATCATACGAACGGGGTCGTTGTATCCGCCAAGAATTAAGGCCAAATAAAGCAAAACGGTAAGCACCTTTAAAACAAGGTTAACATAGTTATAGGTTTCGGTTTTGCCAACCGAAAGCAGGGTTGTTAAAATTATACACTGCAGGCAGGTTAAGGGAATATTAACAACAAGTGCTAAATATATAGTTTGGTATACGCCGGGGTCCATAAAAATCAGAACTCCGCCAATACCTAAAACACATATAAGCGCCTGGTATAAATATACCGCATGCATACTTGAACGAAGCCTGCTAAAGGGCAGGTCATCGTAATAGTAACCGCCGTAGAAAAGGGCAATACCATCGTTAAAGCCAAGCCCGAAAAGGTTTAGGTATGCCAGGTAAAAAAGATAAACCTGCCAGTAGCCGAAATTTTCGGGGCCCATTTTAGTGGGCAGTACAAAGCCTGTAATAACGCTAAGCCCAAGTATTATTCCTTGTGAAATAACCGTTATAAGCAGTTTTTTAATTGTAGGTGAAAACAGTTTACTCATAACTTACGCTTTCTTTTGGTAGTAGATATGTGTTACGGCCCAAAGCACCAGCATAGCAATAAATCCAATAAAGTTTTCGCCGCCCTGGAACATTTGGTTGTTGGCCGAAAAATAGAATATCATGGTTGAAAAACCAAAGAATGAGGTAAGTGCAAAGGGGTTTTGTGTGGTTAGCGCGTGCTTCCAGCTAAGCCCAAAGAAAAAGCCTATTACCGCCACCAGCAACACAGTTGCAATAAAGCCTATATCCGAAGCGGGATATACAAAGAAGGAGGACCAAACGGCACCGGTGGGCCAGCCGTGTTTGGCGATTTTACCGTAATAGGTTTGTGCCTTAACATCATCCTCGGCCTCGCCCATTCCTACAACCTTAAGGAAATTGTGCCTAAAGAAATCAGAAAATCCTAAACCGTAGGTGGGGGTAAATTCTTCATCCAGTGCAAAGGATAAGCCCTTATATCCGTGGGATAGGTAGCTTGATAAGAAGGAAACAATGGAAACTGCGCGGTCGGGCAAAATCTTGCTTAAGAAATAGTCTTCCTTCGGTGTTCCGTATGAGAACTGTGCAGTAGCGTTAAGCGCATCGGTAAGCAGTTCATCTTCATCCTTGTTTTCAGCATCAAGCTTATCTTTTAAATTGGGGTCGTTTTCAAGGTCGGAATTTACGCGGTTTGTCATACCGTTTGCATAGTAAAGCATAAACAGCAGGCAAATAACCAAAATTATGGCAAGAATTTTAAATCTATATGCCCAAACCTTTTTTCTGGTTTCGCCGTTGCCTGCCAGCATAACAATAAGAAGTGCCAGCACAAGCTGAGCCGTTATATCGGCCACATTTTTATTAATACCCTGGGCAATGCCTAAAAATGTTGTAAGCACAATTACGCTAATACCAAGCACACGCGCCGTAATAGACAGCTTGGAAATAAAATAAATTGCAATCGGTGTTACAAAAATCATTGCAGGGGAAATAAGCATTCTAATGTATAAAATAATGGGCGAAGCGGTTTCGTTAAACAGCTTGCTTGTTTTATACGCAAGGCCTGTGTTTGTAATACCGGTGTATATATCGGGGTAGAATTTACCGGTTGTGATATACACGGTGGGTATATACATTATAAGATATACCACAGCACCAATAATAAGCAACTTTTCAATACTAAGTTTTGAGGTTTTTGTGGGGTTTTTGGTCTTAAACACCGAAAGTAAATAACCACCGGTGAGCGCCAAAACACAAGCGATTAAAAAGCCGTAAAGCTTAAGGGGATTTTTAATGTGCCAGTCAAGCGGACCAAAGGCAAAAAGTAGTATTGTAACCACAAAGAAGCCACCCACCACAAGCAAGGGGGCAAAGCGGGTAATACCCGTGTATGACATGGTTAGCTTTGTGTCTGTGTTGCTAAACAGCAGGCTATTCCAAGCTGACTTAATTTTTTGCTTCATACTAAACCTCCAATAACGCTAAAATACGCGCCGATTGGGCAACATTGTTTTTCTTTGTTAAAACAAACTCTTTTGCCTTTTTGCCCATTAAAAGCAGCTCCTCTTCAGAGTTTCCAAGCGCCTTTTCAAGGGCGGCGGTTATATCTTCTTTGCTGTTGCCATCAATAGTGTAAATATAATCGTAATAATCCTGTGGCATACCGGGTAGTCTGGTTGTTAAAATTGGTGTGCCCGAAGCCATATATTCCATATTCTTCGAGGGGAAGGAGTATTTTGTAAATTCCTTATCCACGGGGCGGGGGTTCACCATAAGGGAAGCCTCCAGCTCCTTTTCAATAACCGTTTTAAGGGGAACCGCACCAAAATATGTAATGCGACTGTCTTTTTCGCTTACATCGGCCAGCTCAGTTTTATAGTCGCCATCGCCGAATATCCAAAGTGCGGCATCCTTGTTTTCATAGTCCATAAAACCGTCCACAAGGTTTTTAACGCCATACTGCGCACGAATAGCGCCTGCATACATAACAACCTTGCCATCTGCCTTGTTTTGGAGCTCGTTTGGCTTGGTTGCCATATTAATATCCACAAGGCCCTCCATAACAATATACGGCTTGCCGTAGGGGTTTACAACCTCGTTCATCTGCTCGGTTAAAAATACATAAGCATCGGTTCTTTTATAGCAAAAAGCGGTAACCTTTTTAGCCACCCTTTTAACAAAGGAAATATTTTCGTTTTCCCTTGCATCCTTAACGCTTGCCATATAATCATAAATATCGCAAAAAATTACGGTTTTCTTTGCCTTAAAGCCAAGGCAGGCCAAATGTACAAAGGGAAGCACCGAAACATAGGAAGCATCCATTATAATGCCGCGTTCCTTTTTGCGGTTTTTAATTTGCCAGCAAAGTGTGTTCCAAAAGAAGGAAAAACCAATGCCGATATGCTTTAAAATGGGGAAATTTATAAAGGGAAGGTGGCAGTGGGTAATGGCGCCTTCTTTTTCGGTAAGCTTCTTCCAAAAGAGGCCTGCATGGGTGCTGCGGCCTGCACTTCTTCCGCAAAGGGAAAGAATGTTGTGGCCGTTTTCGGTAATACCGTTCATTATAAGGGTGTGGAACTTAAAGCCCGATTCATTCATACCGTATGTGGTAAGAAGAACGTTGGGCTTAACCACGCTTTTCATTCTGTCAAACTCCTTTTGGGAGGGGACCGAAGAGATATATAAAATTTCCATTACCTAAGTCCTTTTTTGTATACATCAATGTATTTTAAATACTGTTTTTTCTTTTCAAAATGTTTGGCCCTGTCTATACAAGCCTCGGCGCTGAAATTAACATTATCCAGTGCCGAAATAATGTTATCTACACCTGGCTCAATCACAATACCGCAGCTGCTATCGGGTACTTCGGGCACAGCGGTTTTGTTGTAGGTTACAACGGGTGTGCCGCAGGCCAATGCCTCGGCAGTGGTAAGGCCCATAGTCTCCTGAATGCTGGGGTTAACGAATACATCGGCCGCCGAATAAAGCTCGGCAAGCTCTTTTATAGTTTTTGTGCGGGGCAGCCCAATAATATTTTTGGGAAGCGCTGCAATCTGCTCGGCGCTAAGGCCAACAAGCACAAGCTTGTAACTGTTATCTAATTTGACTGCAAGCTCTATAAAATCGTTAAGGCCCTTGTATTTATCCCAAACATTGGCGGCGCCAAGCACCATTTTTTTGTCTTCAATGCCGTGTTGCTTTTTAAAACTACTTGTAGTCGGCTTAAAGACATCAAGGTCAAGTCCGTTATAAATGGGAATAACAGGGTATGCCCCTAAAAACGAAGCCTTGGTAACCTCGGCCAACCATTTAGAGGGGGTAATAATTGTAAGGTTCCGCACCCCCGTAAAGGCAGCTTTTTTTCTTAAAAAATTGCTTTTAACATTGCCGCCGTAAAGGGTGGCAGGATATTCGCCAAGCTGGGGGCAGGCGGTACATTCGCTTAAATATTTGGTGCAGCCCACCGCCGAAAAATGGGCGCAGTGGCCGGTCATGGTCCAACAGTCGTGCAGTGTCCACACAACGGGAATATCGGCCTGCTTTAGGTAGTCGAATAAAAGCTCAATGTTAAGGTAGTAACCGTGAACATTGTGCAAATGAATAATATCGGGCGAATAATTTTCAATTTCCCTAATAAGCCTACGTGTTGCCGCCTTGCTGCAAAAACCGTGTTTGTCAAACAGGCGGGTAATAATTCCGTGAAGCTTTACCTCAAGCGAGGAGGAAATGCAAACTGAAATATCCTTATACTTTTCGGGCGCAGTGCCGCGGCCAAAAAGTATTTTGCAGTCATCGCCACGTTCTATTAAAATATCGGCAATATCGGTTGCGATTCTGCCCGTAGAGCCAAAACCGCAAACCGAGTTAATTTGTAATACCTTCAATTAATATTTTCTCCAAACCATTTTGTCAACAACACCGGTGTAGCTTTGAATAAGCTTTACAATCTTTGTTGAAACGTTTTCTTCCACATAATCGGGAACGGGAATGCCATCGTGTCCGTCTGTGTTAAGGCTGATAGCGGTATCAACAGCCTGTAAAAGAGATTTTTCATCAATTCCTGCAAGCACAAAGCAAGCCTTGTCAAGCGCTTCGGGGCGCTCGGTAGAGGTGCGGATGCAAACGGCAGGGAAGGGGTGGCCAACGCTTGTGAAGAAGCTGCTCTCTTCGGGAAGTGTGCCCGAGTCGGATACACAGCAAAAAGCGTTCATTTGCAGGCAGTTGTAATCGTGGAAGCCAAGGGGCTCGTTCTGAATAACGCGTGGGTCAAGCTTAAAGCCGCTCTTCTCCAGTCGGTTTCTTGAACGGGGATGGCAGGAATAAAGAATGGGCATATCATACTTTTCAGCCATCTTGTTAATAGCGGTAAAGAGCGATAAGAAATTCTTTTCGGTATCAATGTTCTCTTCGCGGTGGGCCGATAAAAGGATATACTTGCCCTTTTCAAGGCCAAGGCGGCTATGAACATCGGAAGCCATAATAGCTTCAAGGTTTTCGTGAAGAACCTCAGCCATAGGCGAGCCTGTTACATAGGTGCGTTCCTTAGGTAGGCCGCAGTCGGCAAGGTAGCGGCGTGCGTGCTCGGAGTAAGCCAGATTAACATCAGAAATAATGTCAACAATGCGGCGGTTGGTTTCCTCGGGCAGACACTCATCCTTACAGCGGTTACCTGCTTCCATGTGGAAAATGGGAATGTGAAGTCTCTTAGCGGGAATAGCCGAAAGGCAGGAGTTGGTGTCGCCAAGAATTAAAAGCGCATCGGGCTTAATTTGGTTCATAAGCTTGTATGAACAGTTAATAATGTTACCAACGGTAGCGCCAAGGTCATCGCCAACGGCATCCATATAAACATCGGGGTCATCAAGGCCTAAATCTCTGAAGAAAATACCGTTAAGGTTGTAGTCATAGTTCTGGCCTGTGTGTGCAAGCACGCAATCAAAATACTTGCGGCACTTGTTTATAACTGTGGCAAGGCGGATAATCTCGGGGCGTGTACCCACAATAATTAAAAGCTTTAATTTGCCGTTGTTCTTAAATTTTACATCTGAATAATCAAGTTTAATATTCATTTTTAAACCACCTCAAAAAAAGTATCGGGCTTAGCGGGGTCGAACAGCTCGTTTGCCCACATAACGGTTACAAGGTCTTTGCTGTCGCTAAGGTTTATTATGTTGTGGGTGTAGCCGGGAAGCATGTGAACCGCCTCAATCTTATCGCCCGAAACATCAAAATTAAGCACCTCATCGCTGCCGATTTTGTGCATTTGAATAAGTCCCTTACCCGAAACCACAATAAAGAATTCCCACTTTGTGTGGTGCCAGTGTTGGCCTTTTGTAATGCCGGGCTTTGAAATATTAACCGAAATTTGTCCGCAGTTAGCGGTGCGAAGCAGCTCGGTAAAGCTGCCGCGGTCATCAACATTCTTCTTAAGGGGGAAGCTAACCTTTTCCTTAGGTAAGTAGGAAAGATAGGTTGAATAAAGCTTCTTCGCAAAGGAGCCCTTGGGAATTTCGGGCATAACAAGGGTTTGGGGCTGTGCCTTAAAGCTGCGAAGCAAATCTACAATTTCGCCCAGGGTTACCTTGTGGGTAACGGGGGCTGCGCAGTATTTGCCGCCCTCGGTCAGCACGGTGTTTACGCCATCAAACTCGCAGCGGTGCTCTTTGCCCTCTAAAGCATCAAGCATTTCATCAATTAAATCATCAATGTAAAGCAGCTCAAGCTCTACGGCAGGGTCGCTTACTGTAATTTCAAGGTCGTTTGCAATGTTGTTGCAGAATGTTGCAACAGCCGAATTGTAGTTAGGTCTGCACCACTTGCCAAAAAGGTTGGGGAAGCGGTAAACCAAAACCTTGGCACCGGTAGCCTCGCTGTACTCAAAGAACAGCTCTTCGCCTGCCTTCTTGCTTCTGCCGTATTCGCTGTCGTATCTGCCAATGCAGGTTGCCTGAATAGAGGAAGAAAGTATAACGGGGCAGGTGTTGGAGTATTTTTTAAGTGTCTCTAAAAGGGTAGAGCCAAAGCCAAAGTTGCCCTGCATAAACTCCTCGGGGTTCTGGGGGCGGTTAACACCTGCAAGGTTAATAACAAAGTCGGCATTTTTGCAGGCTGTCTCAAGCAGCTCGGGGGTGGAATCAATATCATAAAGATAAAGTTCCCCAACACTAAGCGCAGGGTGGGTTTTATCCTTGCCCGCCTTAATTGCCTCAAGTGCGGCGGTAAGGTTTCTGCCAACAAAGCCCTTAGCGCCGGTAATTAAAATATTCATATCTTATTTTGCCTCCCAGGCAGCAAGCTCATCTCTTACATACCGAAGTGATAATAACTTTTCCTTAACCTGCTCAACATTTAAAAGGTCGGTATTGTTGGAGTTGAATTCGGTTAAAGGATTACGCTCGGTGTCACCCTCTTTAAAGTACTTGTCGTAGTTTAAGTCGCGCTTGTCGGAAGGAACGCGGTAGAAGTCGCCAAGGTCGAATGCATTTGCACATTCTTCGTTGGTTAAAAGTGTTTCATACATCTTTTCGCCGTGGCGTATACCAATAACCTTAATTTCGGTTTTGGGGTTAAAGAGCTCGGTTACAGCCTTAGCAAGGGTTTCAATGGTGCAGGCAGGAGCCTTTTGTACAAGGATATCGCCCGAAACGCCGTTTTCAAATGCAAAGATAACAAGGTCAACTGCCTCATCAAGCGACATAATAAAGCGTGTCATAGAAGGCTCGGTAATGGTGATGGGGTTGCCTGCCTTAATCTGCTCAATCCAAAGGGGAATAACGCTTCCGCGGCTGCACATAACGTTGCCGTAACGGGTGCAGCAAATCTTTGTCTTTTCGGGGGCTACGGTGCGGCTCTTAGCAACAATAACCTTTTCCATCATTGCCTTAGAGGTACCCATAGCGTTAACGGGGTATGCAGCCTTATCGGTAGAAAGGCAAACAATATTTTTAACCCCTGCTTCAATAGCGGCGGTAAGCACGTTCTCGGTTCCGATAACATTGGTCTTAACAGCCTCAATGGGGAAGAACTCGCAGGAAGGAACCTGTTTTAAAGCCGCTGCATGGAAAATATAGTCAACGCCGTGCATTGCATTTTTTACCGAGTTAATATCTCTAACATCGCCAATAAAGAACTTAATTTTAGCCGAAGCCTCGGGCATTTTAGCCTGGAACTCGTGGCGCATATCATCCTGCTTCTTTTCATCTCTGGATAAAATGCGGATTTCGCCAATATCCGAATTTAAGAAGCGGTTGAGTACAGCGTTACCGAAAGAACCGGTACCGCCGGTGATTAATAATGTTTTTCCGTTGAAGTTGCTCATTTTAATTCCTCCAAAATTTTAATTAAATCTTTTGTGTATTTATCAAGTGTAAAATTGTTTATAAAATAAATTTTTCCGTTTTCGCCAAGTGATGCGAAATGGTCGTTTGAAGCCAGCATTTCTTCCATAAGCCCAGCCAGCCCTTCGGCATCTCCCGCAGGAACCCGCCTGCCGCAGTCGGCATCGGCAATAACATCGGCCGCGCCGCCGTTAATTGCAGCAAGTATAGGCTTTCCTGCCCCCATATAGCCCTGAAGCTTTGCGGGGATAGTAAGGCTAAGCGGCGAATTGCCCTCAAGGGTTAACAGGTAACCATCGGCCAGCTCGTAGTAATCTCTAAGCTCGGTTGCGGGCTTTCTTCCGTGGAAGGTAAAGCAGTCCGAAAGGGCGTTTTGCTCAACCAGACCTTTAAGCTCCTCAAGGTAAGAACCATCGCCTAAAATATCTATCATAAGCTGTTTTCTTTTTTCCTCGTTAAGCTTTGCCACCGCGCCAACCACTGTGTCAAGGTTTTGGGCTTGTCCTATATTTCCCGCAAAAAGCAGGTGGAGCCTGTTATCCTCGGCCGACTTGTTGCCGAACTCTAAATAAAAGTCTTCGGCAAAGCTGGGCAAACAAAGCATTTTGCTCGGTTCTATGCCACAAACGGTGTTTAAATAGTTTGCAAAGCCGGGGGATGTGTTAACAATTATATCGGCTCTTTTGTAAAGCCAGGCGCTGGCCGCCTTAACCATATTGAAAATAAGCGTGCCCTCTTTCAGTCCGCGAACCTTAACTACATCGGGCCAAATATCCTGGCAGTTAACAGCAATAGGCTTTTTGCAGCGAACCTTGTAAAGCCAGGCGGGCAGTATTTGTGTTACGGGCGAGGTTTGGAAAACAAACACCGCATCATAGTCCTTATCCAGCGAAAAGGTTTTAAACCCTGCCGACAGCGCATAGGTTACATAGTTTAAAAATAACCTTGCCGAGCCGGTTTTTCTCTCGCTCATATTAACGCGTATAACATCAACGCCGTTGATGGTTTCACGCTTGATTTTTTTGTCTTTATATTCGGGGTAAATATACCCTTCAGGGTAGTTTGGGTACCCGGTTAAAACAGTAACGCTGTGCCCCTCGTTTACCAAATTAAAACACAGTTCGTTAATTCGGAAGGTTTCGGGGTAAAAGCACTGCGAAACCACAAGTATTTTCATTTTTCTCCCTCCGCAATTTTTAGCTTTTATTATGAACAGTCTATTAGACATAATAAGCCATTAATTATTATAATATAATATATCTATAATTGCAACATAAAAAAACAATTGAAAAAGAACAGGATAAATGTCCATACTTTGGTACACTCACGTGGGTATAATAAGGGCATAAAAGAAAAAGGAGCTGTTTTTATGTCTGCTATAATCATATTTTTCGGAATAATTTGTGTCTTAGTTTGCCTTGCGGGAATAAGAAGCCCTAAAAGACCAAAACGGCATAACTCCCGCCGCTTACAAATCATCCCCCACAAAAACCACAACCAGCAAATGCAATATGCAAAAAGCACCCCAAAGTGATGAACCCATCACCCCAAGGTGCTTTAATTTTGTATTAGTATTTATCGTTGTACGGGGTGTTTTCCAAACCTCTATTTTGCAACCTTAAAACGACTCTGTCCAAAACTACTTTGCAAGGATTAACAAACCAGTTATATCGACCAAAAAATTTCACAAGAGTTGGGCTTAATGCATAATAAATTTTTATAAATGCTTTTCCAAAACAGTTGGTTGCAAGCGTATTATCACGGAATCTTCTAAGCACCCAAACTTGGGGGCAATCGTAAGAACCGTATACGCAGGATGCAACATAACAACCGTTTTTGTTGACTGTAGAATTAGGTGTTGAAACAGAAGTTGAGCTTTGCGTAATGTTTGGTGTCGGGGCCTGGCTGAAGTGATGAACTCGCGCTACAGGAAGTTTGTTTAAGGTTTCATCAATACGCTCTTTTACATATTCAGGTTTAACACCAAACGAGGTCCAAAGCTTAAGTATAGGAATTCCTGCTTCTTCACAAATTTTACGCACCTTTTCATCGCGTTCTTTGCGCTCGTTATTTAAATGTGTTTGGTCATTAATTTCTATAATAAATTTTGGGGTATATTCAGCATCGGTAACTAAAAAGTCAACATTTCTAAACAATTCATTATGGAATCTAGAATCATCGGTTTTATCTATGAAGGTGGCAAGGTTTATTTGCGGAAACGCACAATAACCCGCAGGTAGGGAAGCCTTAATAGCGTTATAGAAACTCTGCTCTGATTTGCTGATTAGGTTTTTTCTAATCTCATATAAGTATTTGCCGTTGTCCGTTATGGGAACGGGGGTCGGGCAAGGTGCATTTACATAATGCCAGTTGCTGCATTTTTGACACTTTATAATTTCGCCTTTTTCTTTTTTTGCGTTACAGGCAGGGCACAGCGGGTATTTTCCGCTTGGAGCGCCGCAAACTTTACATTTCATACAAACACTCCTCAATGTTTATTAGTTTTATTATATCATAGTTTTACTAATCCCACAACTGCCTAAAAATATATTTTTAGCGCAATATGGTATTGAGAAAAGGCGGGGAATGTGATATAATTGGGATGCAAAATATGTTGGGAGAAGTGCTATAAAAAGTTGCAAAAAAGAGGTTGAAAAATGGAACTTTCAAAGCTGTTTAAAAGTGTAATCGACCAGGATACCGCACCGGTTGTTATTTGCGATATAAACCATACGGTGGTTTATATGAACCCTGCGGCTGTCTCATACTACAACGTTGATATTACAAACAAAAACATAAAGGACTGCCATAACGCCGAATCAAACGAAAAAATAGACCGCGTTGTTGCCTGGTTTGCCGAGAGTGGGGATAACAATATTATCTACACCTCCCGAAACGATAAAAGGAATAAGGATGTATATATGGTGGCCCTGCGAGATGAGAGCGGCAGGCTTATAGGCTACTATGAAAAGCACGAATTCAGAAATAGGGAAGAAAGCCCGCTTTATGCGCCGATAGGGGGATAAAAATGGCTCCTTACATACCTATATTTTTAATGCTTGTTATTATTTTAATAACACAGCGAAACGAAAAAATTACTATAAAAAATATCATAAAAAAGAGACAGTCGGAGGACAAGAAAATGTATGAATTAGCGCAGAATTTTATCGAAAAAGAGTGCATAATTTACACCTTTAATTCGCAAATCACAGGCGTTATAAAACAGGTGAATGAAGGTGGAATTTTAATTGAAAATTCAGGTAATACCGAAGCCTTGAATTTCGATTTTATCGTAAGAATCCGCGAATATCCAAGAAATAAAAACGGCAAGAAAAAATCGGTTGTAATCGACTAAATTTTACTGTAAAAAAGAGCAGTTACGGCAAACCGCCATAACTGCTCTTTTGCTTTTTGTTATAATTGTTTAACCGAAAACCAATTCCCCAAAAAATTCGGGTCGGTGGAAGTCGGGGGTGGGGTTATCAATGGGGTTCCAGGCAAAATAGTGTTCGGTAGGGGTAAGCTCGCCGCATTTGTAGAAGTTGGCGCGCATCTTTTTGCCGGGTGCAGCTGTAAAATTGGGGAAAAACATTTTAATAAAGGTGTAGGGTATTTGGTAAGTAAGCTCCCAACCGTCTTCGGTTCTTGTCACCGAAGGGTTAATGTTGGCGCTGGGCTTGGGCAAAAGCCTTGCCGAATCATAGCGGCAGGTACCAAAACCGATATGCATGCATAAAGCAGGGTTAAATTCAAAATTAAAATAACGGGTATCACCATCACAAGGAGAAAAGAAAAATTCCAAACAACTATCCTTGCTTGGCACACCGATGCGCCCCGTTTCTTCGGCGCGAATATCCTTTTCTTTGGCACAAAGGCGCACATAAAGCGCCACCTCATCATAACAAACCTGAGCGGTGGCGGAAATATCGGTTTCGGGTGTCCAAAGCCTTGTATCAATAGGCGCTACGGGAATATCCATCCAGTTGCCGGTTTTCGGTAAAACGGTATAAGTTCTCATAATAACTCCCACATTTAAAGTTTTTTGAAATTTTACCATATAGCCTTTTGGTTTCTCCTTGGCATTAATGTTATGATTATACCACATTTAACAAAATACAACAACTACTTTAAAATATGTTTTTAATCCAATCTGGTATTGAGCTAAGGTGGGGAATGTGATATAATTAGGATGTAAAATATGTTGGGAGAAGAGCTATGAAGAGTTGCGAAAAAGAGGTAAAGGTATGCTTTGGCAAAACCGCAGCATATAGCGAATACCAAAACAAAACCGCAAACTATTCTAAAGATAAATGGCAAGAGGTAAACGATGGTTTAGTATCAGTCCTCGCCAAATTTGCCGAGTGTATGCAAAACGGCAACACTGTTTACTCTGTTGAAGCACAGGCACGTGTAAAGGAACTTCAAAACTATATAACCCAAAATTTTTACACCTGCACAAACGAAATTATCGCAGGTCTGGGCCTTATGTATGTTGCCGATGAACGCTTCAAAAACAACATTGATAAGCACGCTGTCGGTACGGCAGAGTTTATAAGCGATGCAATAAAAGTTTATTGCGGTAATTAAAACCCATTTGTAAGGAAGAAAGCAATGATTATTTTAATTACAGGTGCTTCGCACACCGGCAAGACTGCACTTGCTCAAAAACTACTCGAAAAATATAAATACCCATACCTTTCGATTGACCATTTGAAAATGGGCCTGATTCGTAGCGGTAACACCGAGCTTACACCTTTGAGTGATGACAGTGCCTTGACCGAATATCTATGGCCGATAGTTCGCGAAATGATTAAAACTGCCATAGAAAACAAGCAAAATCTTATTGTCGAGGGTTGCTATATTCCGTTTAACTGGCAAGAAGATTTCGATAAGGAATATCTAGACCATATAAAATATTATTGTCTTGTGATGAGCGAGAATTATATAAGAAACCATTTTGATGATATTAAGAAATTCGCCTCAGTTATTGAAAAACGCATTGATGATGACTGTTCGGTTGATGGCTTATTGCAAGATAACTCACAGGTTTTAAATTTATGTAAAAAGCATACTGTAAACTATGTGCTTATTGATGATGAATATAAAATAAATATTGATTTATGACCAAACAACCGCTGAAGCGTAAGGCTTCAGCGGTTTT
>JAGBGJ010000013.1 GCA_017936045.1 Clostridia bacterium | reverse complement strand
CTTAAGCACATGGGAGTTGAACCCCGTATGCCTTAAATTTTTAAAATTTGCACACTTTTTATTTGTCGTCCTCGCAAGGCGAAAGCCTACCTTCGTCCTCCGCATAAAAATTGTACTAAATTTTATGCATTTAAGGTCGAAGAGTTTTAAAATAGACAAATTTGGATGAGACAAATAAAATATCGAAGAGAATACTGACGTATTTTCAAGAGATTTTATGCGGTATCAGACGAATTTGACATTTTAAAACCATGCGGTGTTCGACTCCCGTGTGCTTAATTTAGTGTAAAGGAGAACAAAAAATGGGCGGTTTTATAGGTTTTGTAATATTTTTATTGGTTATTATTCTTATTCCAAATGTCAAGATAGTTCCTCAGGCACATGAGTTTGTCATTGAATTTCTGGGAAAGTACAAGGCAACATGGGGTGCAGGTATCCATGTAAAGATACCGTTTATTGAAAGAATTTCCAAAAGAGTTACTCTGAAAGAGCAGGTTCTCGATTCACCTCCTCAGCCTGTTATCACCAAGGATAATGTAACAATGCAGATTGACACGGTCATATACTATGCTGTATATGATTCCAAGCTTTTTGCTTACGGTGCGGTAAATCCCATATCTGCCCTTGCCAACCTTGCGGCAACAACGCTCAGAAATATTGTTGGTGAATTGGAGCTTGACGGAACACTTACCTCCAGAGATACTATCAATGCAAAGATGACAACAATCCTTGACGAAGCCACAGACAAGTGGGGCATCAAGGTTAACCGTGTTGAGCTTAAGAACATTATTCCCCCTCAGGAAATACAGAAATCCATGGAAAAGCAGATGAAGGCGGAGCGTGACAGACGAGAAACCCTTCTTCAGGCAGAAGGTCACAAGGCTGCGGCTATTACCCGTGCAGAGGGCGATAAGCAGGCGATGATTCTTGCCGCCGAGGGTGAAAGAGATGCCCGAATTGCCAGAGCTGAAGGTGAAGCAAAGGCTGTACTGCTTGCACGCCAGGCCGAAGCTGATGGTATTGCTGCCCTAAAGGCCGCAGGCGCCGATGCCGCTGTATTAGAGCTTAAAAAGTACGATGCGCTTGTTGCTATGGCCGATGGCAAGGCTTCAAAAATTATTGTTCCAACCGATACTGTTGAAATGGTAAACAGGAACGTTATCTTTTCGGAAACCTCGGGTGTGGGAGATGTAACCCCTGCAGCAAAGGATGAGCCCAAAAAGGTTAAGAAGGATGAATGTTGCGATTAATTCATAAAATAAAAACCGTGGTAAAACCACGGTTTTTTATTTTGCGTATTTAATTGGGGTAAAGTGATTTTCTATTACCTTTATTTGGGGAAATTCCTTTTGCAGTGCTTTTGCTAAGTGGGCTACAACCGGGTCTTCGGTTTCGAAGTGGCCTGCATCTATAAGCACAAGGCCAAGCTCGTGTGCGGATAAAAACACATTGTGCTTAATATCGGCTGTAACGTAGGCATCTACACCAAGGGTTGCAACATCGGCCAGCATACTGCCGCCGCTTCCCGAACAAACGGCTACCCTTTTTTTGGCACTATTATTGCCAACATATTTTACGCGAAGGTTAAGCTTTTTTGATACAAAGCTTGCAAATTCATCGGCCGAGAGGGGCTCATCGAGTTCGCCTAAACGGAAAACAAATCCCTCGCTATCTGTTACCTTTTCGATATTGGTAAGCTCAAGGGCTAAACACAAAGCATCGTTCACTCCGCCATTGGCCTGGTCGAGATTGGTGTGGGCGGAAATTACCGAAATATCGTTCCTTATAAGGCGGTAAATTATAGATTCCTCGGTAACGCTTTTTAGCGGGTCGAAAATTACGGGATGATGCGAAACAATAAGGTTTGCGCCGTTTTCTACAGCCACAGTTACCGCTTCTTCGGTGCAGTCAAGACAAACTACAATGCCCGTAACAGCACTGCTAAGAGAGCCGACTAAATGGCCCACATTATCGTAAGGCAAAGCCAATGCAAAATCGTATTTGTCGTTTAAAAAGGTATAAATATCGTTTACTGTCATTTTATTTTACCTTGAAAGAATCTTTAAGGGCAACCGTGCGGTTGAAAACAAGGTTATCATCTGTTGAATCCTTATCAAGGCAGAAATAACCCTGACGCATAAACTGGAAGCCCTGACCTACCTTTGCATCTTTAAGCGAAGCCTCTAGCTTACAGCCGCAAAGTACGGTTAAGGATTCGGGGTTAAGGTTATCGGCAAAGGAGGAAACGCCCTCTTCATCTGATGGGTTTTCAACATTAAATAGGCGGTCGTAAAGGCGGATGGTTGCATCTACCGAATGGTTAACGCTTACCCAGTGAAGTGTGCCCTTAACCTTTCTTCCATCGGGCGATTCTCCACCGTAGGAAGCAGGGTCATAGGTTACGTGAACACAGGTTATATTGCCGTTTTCATCCTCTTCATGAGAGGCGTATTTAACGAAATATGCGCCCTTAAGCCTTACCTCTTTTGTGGGGCAAAGGCGGAAATATTTTCCGGGAGGGTTAAGCATAAAGTCATCCTGCTCGATATAAATTTCCCTACTAAAGGTAACGGTTTTATTGCCGAGCTCGGGCTTATTTGGGTTGATTTCTACCGAAATTTCCTCGCACTTATCTTCGGGGTAGTTGTCTATTACCACCTTTAAGGGGCGAAGAACAGCCATTGCTCTATCGGCATTAAGGTTAAGGTCATCACGAATACAGGACTCAAGCAGTGCATAGTCGATAACGCTGTACGCCTTGCTTACACCGATTTTTTCTACAAAAGCGCGAATTGCGGCTGCGGGGTATCCCCTTCTTCTCATACCGCAAAGGGTTGCCATACGGGGGTCATCCCAGCCCGAAACCAGCCCATCGTTTACAAGCTTTAAGCACTTACGCTTAGAGGTAAGTGTGTAGTTTACATTCATTCTTGCAAACTCAATCTGGCGTGAGGGCTCGGGAAGCTCGAGTTTTTCAAGGAACCAATTATAAAGAGGTCTGTGATTTTCAAATTCAAGCGAGCAAAGTGAATGGGTGACACCCTCCTTAGTGTCGGACAGGGGGTGTGCAAAGTCGTACATTGGGTATACACACCATTTATCGCCCGTTCTATGGTGTGTTGCCTTAAGCACACGGTAGATTACCGGGTCGCGCATATTGATATTGGATGAAGCCATATCAATTTTTGCGCGAAGCACCATTGCGCCGTTTTCAAATTCGCCTGCTGTCATACGGGCGAAAAGGTCTTTGGTTTCTTCTATGGGGCGGTCGCGATAAGGGCTGTTCTTACCGGGTTCGGTAAGGGTGCCGCGCATTTCTCTGATTTCATCGGGTGTGGACTCATCAACATAGGCAAGGCCTTTGTCGATAAGCTTTAAAGCGCACTCGTAGATAAAATCAAAATAATCGGAAGCGAAATAAACGTTATCCCAATTAAAGCCAAGCCATTTGATATCCTCCATAATAGCATCGACATATTCAACATCTTCCTTGGTGGGGTTGGTGTCATCAAGGCGAAGGTTGCATTTGCCGCCGTATTTTTCGGCAGTGCCAAAGTCTATGCAGATAGCCTTTGCGTGGCCGATATGAAGATAACCGTTAGGTTCGGGCGGGAAACGGGTTTGTACCCTATTATACACGCCTTCTTCCAAATCCTTATCAATAAAATCGTAAATAAAGTTCGAGGGGGTAGAAGCTACCTCTTCGGCAAGTATTTTTTCTTCTGCCATAATACTCTCCTAAATATTAGAAATTGCGCTGCTAAGGCGTTTTACACATTCTTCCTTACCCAAAACCTGCATAATGCTGCAAAGGTCGGGGGTGTTTCTGCGGCCGGTAACGGCAATTCTAAGAATGGTTGAAAGGTCGCCTGCGCTGCCCTTATATGCCTCTTTATTTGCCTTATATTCCTTAGTTTCGGCGGCAAAGCCAAGTGTGGGGGCTATTTCCTTAATTTTACCAAACCACTCTTCCTTGGTGTCTTCTGCCGAATAAACAGTAATATATTTTTCTAAAAAGGCCTTAACATCTTCGGCCGCAATATTTTCGGGGAATTCATAGGAAGGCACAAAAAGCTCGTTAAAGAAATATGAGCAATAGTCCTTAGCTTCGCTCCACTTTGCGATATCTTTACGGGGCTTGGGGCAGTCGCGGTCGATTGCGAAAACAGCCTTTGTAAACTCAATATCGCGGTTTAAGATGCCGTAAAACTCAGCATCAAATTCACGAGCCCACTCAAGCAGCTTTTCTACCACGGTTTCGCTGTTCATTGTTGAAACCACATTTTTTGAAACATCGTTTAGCTTATCGCCATCGAAAAGGGCACCTGACACCGACATCTTTTTAAGGTTGAACTTAAACTTTTGGCGAGGTTCATTTGGGTTGGCACGGCGCCAATCCTCGAACTCGCTGGATGCGATGGTCATAAGGTATTCAATAACACTCTTGGCATCGTAGCCCTCTTCGGCAAAGTAGTGAACTGCGGCCTCTGGGTCCTTACGCTTGGAAATTTTACGCTTTGCACCATTATCTAATTTCATAATTGGTGCAACGTGGCAGAACTTAGGCGGCTTAAAGCCAAGAAGTTTAAAGAGCTGAATATGTTTGGGAACGCTGGACAGCCACTCATCTCCACGGATAACGTGGGTAGTGCGCATAAGGTGGTCATCCACAGCGTGGGCAAAGTGGTAGGTGGGAATTCCATCTGACTTTAAGAGAACGAAGTCCTCATCGTTTTCGGGAAGTTCAACCTTACCCTTAATGCCATCATCAACAAACACGCGGTTTTCTTCGCTACCGGGGGATTTAAGGCGGATAACGTAGGGCTTGCCCTCATCGATAAGCGACTTTGCTTCCTCTACAGTTATGTTTCTGTGAACGGTATACTCTCCGTGGTAGCCTGTTCTGATTTTATTTTTCTCTTGCTCTTCGCGAACACGGCTAAGCTCCTCGGCTGTGCAGAAGCAGGGGTATGCAAGGCCTTCGCTAACCAGCTTTTTAGCAAAGCACTGGTAAATTTCGGCGCGCTCACTTTGCTTATAGGGAGCGTAATTACCCTTTTGCTGAGTTGGGGTAACAAAGCCTTCATCGATATTAATTCCAAAACGGATAAGGCCGTTTATAATATCGTCAATGCCGCCCTCTACCTCGCGCTTTTTGTCGGTATCCTCAATTCGCGTGTAGAAAATGCCGCCTGTTGAATCGGCAGTGATGCGGTTAACAAGAGCCATAAAAAGGGTGCCCAGGTGCAAATAGCCGGTGGGGCTTGGTGCAATTCTTACAACCCTTGCGCCTTCGGGTAAATCCCTTTGAGGGTACTTGTTTTCGTAAAAATCGGGTGTTTTATCAATATGGCCTAAAAGCAGCTCGGCCATTCTTTCAAAATCGTTCATTTGTGTCTCCTACTTTTGTTTGCGTAAAAGTTTATTAAGCTCGTCCATAAAGGTGTTGATATCGCGGAATTCGCGGTATACGCTTGCAAAGCGAACGTATGCAACCTCATCAATTTCCTTAAGCTTGGTCATAACAAGCTCGCCGATTTTCTCGCTGGATACCTCGCGGTCCAGGGTGTTTTGAATTTCGGCTTCAATATCATCCACTGCGCGTTCAATGGTTTCAAGCGATACGGGGCGCTTTTCACAAGCCCTAACCATACCGTTGATAATCTTCTCTCTTGCGAAGGTTTGGCGATTTTTATCCTTCTTAATTACAATAATAGGAAGGCTTTCAATAATTTCATAGGTTGTAAAGCGGCGTGTACAGCTTAGGCACTCCCTACGGCGTCTGATACGCTCTCCTTCATCGGTTGGTCTGGAATCGATAACCTTGCTTTCTTCAAATGCGCAAAAAGGACATTTCATAAACTAATCCACCTTTATACATTTAATGTAGCCATTATTAGATATATATTACCACAACATTTTGTTAAAAACAAGAATTTTATATTGCCAAAACGCTATATAACTGTTAAAATAATTAAAAATCGAATTTTAAGGAGAATAAATATGAGTTTTCAGACATCCGCACCCGTAAAGGGCGATACAGTTGCTATAATGCACACCAATATGGGCGATATTAAAATCAAGCTTTTTGTAAACGAGGTTCCCCGCACTGCTCAGAACTTTATTGAGCTTGCAAAAAAGGGTTACTATAACGGCATTATCTTCCACCGTGTTATTAAAGATTTTATGATTCAAGGCGGCGACCCAACAGGTACAGGTATGGGCGGCGAGAGCATTTACGGCGAAAAATTTGAAGATGAATTTGATATGAAGCTTCACAATGTTCGCGGTGCACTTTCCATGGCAAACGCAGGCCCCAACACCAACGGTAGCCAGTTTTTTATTGTTCAGGCCGATACCTGCCCCGATACTATGCTTTCACAAATGGAGCAGCTTACCGACAGAGGCTTCCCTACCGATACTATTGAGGATTACAAGGCTCTTGGCGGCACACCCTGGCTTGACTTTAAGCACAGCGTTTTCGGTCAGGTCTATGAAGGTATGAATGTGGTTGACGACATTGCAAATGTACGCTGCGGCGCAGGCGACAGACCTATGTACGACGTTACTATCGAAGGCATTGATATCGAACAGTTTTAGTTTATAACATAACACCTCGGTCAATAATATGACCGAGGTGTTTTATTTTGAGAAAATTTATAAATGCAGTTGTTGTTTTTTCGGCTATTGTTTATTTTCTGATGATGGCTTTTTTAACCTTTGCTTCTTTAGCAGTATTAAAACTATTACCGCTATAAGGGCGGCACCAATTATTACGGCGGCTATGGTTGCGTATATTACCGCCATGGGTTTGCCCTCTTTGACAACCGCCCTGCAAATAATACAAACAGTATCTCCCGAATAGGAGGCCGTTTTATTTCTTATTTCGGTTTTCTTATGAGGGCCGTATTCTCCGTAATTCTTATTGCAGACCTCACACTTTGCCTTGGTCGTACAGTTTTTGGCAGCTCCGCCTGAATGTGCTGCCGCCTCAAATTTTTCCTCGCAGCCTTCTACTTCGCAGTTATGCCAATGCATTTCATCATCGTTGGCCCACGAAGTCATAGGAGTGTGCTCCAGCTTTGCATTTTCATCCTGCCAAAGGAATGGCGAGGCGCAATAGCCTGCGCTGTTATAAAGGTTAATTGAGGGGTGGTTACGGTAGCCCATTCTAACCCCCGTTATATGGCTGATATTATCTAAGCTTACAATAACCTTATTGTCAACCAGCGTGCCATCAACACTAACCCATCTTCCGCTGTTTGTTCTAACCTCAAGCTCGCGCACAAAATTAGAATCATCGGTTATTTTAAGGCCATCGGCATGGTTAAATGTGATTTCGGCGGTATTGCCGTTTACCTTAACCTCTTTATATAGCGGGCCTGAATATTCGGGAGCTTTGCCATAATCCCCGTGAGGCTTATAATATGTAGTAAGCGCCGCATTTGCAAGGGCTTTGGCAACCGGCAATTTGTTGGTTGGATGAACATTAAGGTGCCCGTTTGCAAGCACGGTATCCTCATAAGACAGCATTGTGCAAACCGTTACATTTTCCATACTTCTTGCCGCTTCGCCCTGAGCTATGCGAATGCTGTATTCATCTCTTTCGTTGCCGTTGGCATCCTTGGCTTTATCGGCGGCATAAAGCATTATTTGTACGGTATGGAAAGGCAGGTCGGGGTCTTCCCAGGCTTCGCGCCAACAGGTAACCATATTTTTAAATGCTTCATAGTAGTGCATAGCTTCCCCGGCGCCCGCATTGCTTTCGCCCTGATACCAAAGCACGCCTGCAATCGAAAAGCCTGCAATGGGTTCAATGTATTTTTTATAAAGGTCGTGATGGCCTTTGTCGTTATCATCAAAGTCGCTATGAGGCAGGGTATAAAATCTATCGCACTGACAGTATTTTTCACTTGTCCAGTCATCTACTCTTGATGCGCCAAGCGCTACCGAAATAATTCCGATAGGTATTTTTTTATTAAGCTTTGCTTCCAGCTCCTGCGCAAATAAAACTCCGATGGCCGAAAAATCCTGTACCGATTTTTTTGTAAATTCCTGCCAATAGCCGTAACTGTTGCAGCGAAGAATTGAGCTATCCTTTGCGGCCAAAGTACTGTGGTCGGTGTCGCGTATTTGAAGAGCCATGTTAGACTGACCCGAGGCTACATAAACATCCCCTATAAGCACATTTTGTATAATCCCCCTGTTGCCGGAAAGCTCGTAGGAAAAGTTCACGGGAGAAGTGCTTGCCTTCATAGGTTCAAAATAAACCTTCCAGCTACCGCCGGTGGCATTAATTTCCTTGGTAACATCTCCAATAGTTATGCGGCCTCTGCCACTACCCGTGCCGTACACGCATATTTGTTTATCGCGCTGCAGCACCATATTATCGCGGAAGATTGGCGCAAGGCTCATTCCTGCTGCCGCTTCTACTCTTGCGGGGGCAAAAGCTGTGGGTAAAAGCAGTAGTATAAGCAATAATAAAACCACTGACTTTTTAAGCATTATATTCCTCCTGTGCTTAGGGTTCAAATTGTTCGAAAATTGAAATGTAGCCCTCTTTTTTAGCTTGATTGTGGTCTTCGATATTTTTAATTGTCCAACAAACGGGCTGAAGACCGAAGAGTTTTGTACAAATTTGGTTGAAAATAAGCTTTCTGTCGTTAAATTTGAAGGCAATAAAATCGGGCCTTGTTGCAATGTTCATAAAAAGTGTTGTAAGCAAAATTCTAATGGGCATGGAAAGGCTTGATTTTGCCTTTAAGAAATTTTGAGATAGCTGTCCCCTTGCCACCTCGGGATGATTCTTTTTAAGCCAGATAAGGGGGCGTGGGTCGAAGGATTCAATACAGTAGTATCCCTTATAATCTTTAAGTGCCTCCATTGTTGCTTTGCAAAGGGCTTCGGTATTTTTTTCAACTTTAAGTTCAATTATTAGGGGCACCTTGCCATCTACAAGCTTTAAAACCTCGGGAAAATGGGGTATTGTATCTTCCGATTCTTCAAGGGGGTAGTTTTTAAGCTCTTCAAGTATTAGGTCCTTAATATTGCCCTGCTTACCGGTTGTGCGGTCGAGAGTATTATCGTGGAAAACGGCCAACTCGCCATCGGCCAAAAGGTGCAAATCCAGTTCGATGCCGTAACCTTTTTCTATAGCGCGAGCAAAGGCTGTCATACTGTTTTCGGGAACAGTAGGCTTGTTATGTAAGCCCCTGTGGGCTATATCAAAGCCCTCAATACCGCTAAAGCGCTGTTTTCCTCCCCTACCTGCAAGGGCAAAAGCGAAAAATACTATAAGAATCAGAATTACAATTAAAGCAATTAGCATAGTTTTCTCCTCTATTGTAAAAAAACAAAATTTATGGTATAATAATACCATAGAGCAACCTTTGTTGCAAATATATTTTGAAAGGATGTTATAAATGTCTATAATCAGCGTTACAAAATCAAATTTTAATGAAATAAAAAGCAGTGATAAAACAGTTTTACTCGACTTTTATGCCGATTGGTGCGGTCCCTGCCGTATGGTTGCCCCCATTGTACACGAAATTGCCGAAGAAAACCCTCAATATGTGGTTGGCAAAATAAATGTTGATGATGAGCCTGAACTTGCAGTTCAGTTCGATGTTATGACAATTCCCACTCTTGTGGTTTTAAAGGGTGGCGAAATTGTAAATCAGGTTTCGGGCGCGAGACCCAAGGCTCAAATTTTAGCTATGCTTGAAGGATAGTTTTATGGAGCATATTTTTGACACTATAATTATCGGCGGTGGCCCTGCAGGTTATACCGCTGCGCTTTATGCGGCAAGGGCAGGGCTTAATACGGCAATTATTGAAAAAATGTCGATTGGTGGGCAAATGACCCTTACCGGAGATATTGAAAACTACCCCGGTTTTGATGAGGGTATTGATGGCATTACCCTTGGAATGAAGATGCAGTCCGGGGCCGAGCGTTTTGGCGCAAAAACCATTTACGATGAGGTTACTGCTGTGGATTTCAGTGGCCAAATCAAAAAGGTTGAAGCCTTTGGCGGGCAGTATTTTGCCAAGACAGTAATTATTGCTGTTGGCGCTAACCCAAAAGAGCTTGGGCTTGAAAATGAAGGCAGCTTTATTGGCCGAGGTGTTCATTACTGTGCCCATTGCGATGGCCGTTTTTACAAAGATAAAACTGTTGCTGTTGTTGGCGGCGGTAACTCGGCCGCGGCCGATGCCTTATATCTTTCCCGCCTTGCAGGTAAGGTGTATTTGATTCACAGGCGAGATTCCCTTAGGGCAACTAAAATCTACCACGAACCACTCTTTAAGTCTGAAAATATTGAGTTTTTGTGGAACACTACGGTAGCCCGACTTTACGGTGAAAAGAAGCTTTCATCAATTAAGATTAGCACTGAGGGCGGGCTTAATGACTTAGAGCTTGATGGCCTGTTCGTAAGCATTGGCAGGCGCCCTGCTACCGAATTTTTAAAGGGTGTTTTACCCCTTGATGATAATGGATATATCGTTGCGGGAGAAGACACAAAGACACCTATTTCCGGTGTATTTGTTGCAGGCGATGTAAGAACCAAGAGCCTGCGCCAAGTTGTTACTGCTGTGGCAGATGGTGCAGTTGCGGCAAGCGCTGCCGAAGAATACTTAGCAAAATAAAAAAGGAGCCGATGGCTCCTTTTTTTATGACTTTTTACGAATTATAAAATAGCTTATCCAATAGATTATAATTAAGGCACAAACCGTAAAGCCTATTACACTTGCAAGCTCGCCCATTTCTAAAATCTGCAACACAATTACAGTAATACTTGCGGCAAAAACATATAGTGTGAACGAAAGGCTTTTTGCCCTATTGGCAATGGAAATATTGCGTTCATCAGTTTCGGCTATTTCTTGTTTTTTTATTGTTTCATCGTTTTTTGTAATTATAAAATGATTTCTTATGCGAACTATACCAATTAACAACAGCGCAAAGCCAAAAGATGACACAAATTCATTTGTTGTTTTTGTTATAAAGCTTGCGGCAATCATTACAGCGCCAATAACGATATAAGAAATTGCCAAGTATAATCTTGTTCTAAGTTTTTTCCTAAAATCCATTGTTATTCCTCCTCGTAGATAAAGACATTTTCTATATTAGTGTTAAAGTATTTTGCAATTTTAAATGCAAGCTGAAGCGATGCGTTATATTTCCCATTTTCAAGGGAAATTATGGTTTGGCGGGTTACACCCACGGCCAAAGCCAGGTCCTCCTGAGTTACATTGTTTTCTTTTCGCAATTCTTTTATCTTATTGTTCAAGTAACCACCTCCGAAAGTAAAGTTAACTTTACAATTTGATTATATGCGATAGAATCCAAAATGTCAAGTATATTTTACATTTCATAAGATTAAAAAGCCTATCTCGAAAGATAGACTTTTTTTGGCGGAGATGGCGAGATTCGCTCGACAAAAGATAAACCTTTTGCCGACACGCACACGACCTTTGCAACCGTTCACCGAAAGGTCGCAATTCGGCATACGCCGAAACGGTCTTTTCGAATCTCTCTACACTAAAGAATAAACGGAAACCATACCTTACGGCACGATTTCCGTTTATTTGGCGGAGACGGCGAGATTCGAACTCGCGGGGGATTGCTCCCTAACTGATTTCGAGTCAAGTGTCAAAAAACGAACTTAACGGAATTTAACGGAAGATAACGGCAACCAAGAGAACCCCGAAAACCCCGATGATTTCAGG
>JAGBGJ010000012.1 GCA_017936045.1 Clostridia bacterium | reverse complement strand
CCTTGTTGCCTACTGTATAGATAAAAATACAGTGCTCGAAAAGCTCAGCCTTGCCGAGTTTAAAGAGTTCAGCGATGTTTTCGAAGATGACATTTTTGAAGCCATAAATCTTGAAAACTGCACCTTTAAAAGAAACTCCAGGGGCGGCACCGCAGTAGAATCTGTAGAAGCCCAAATTAAAATGGTGAAAGAAAAACTGTAAAACAAAAACAACCCAACTTGTGTTGGGTTGTTTCTTTATTTTATAGCCTCGTTAATAATGTATGCTACGAAAGAGGCAAAGCCGTGGTCACGCGAGCCAAGCCCCTCTTTATATTCCCAAAGCGTACCTGTGGTTTTTGCCATATCGTAAAAGAAATCTTTAATGTCGCGCATTAGTAATTCTTTTTCGCCCATATTCAGCAGCACCATCATTCTAAGGTAAAAACCAATAAATGCGTTAACCGAGGTGTATTTATCGGGATTTTGGCCCTTTTCAAACTGTTTAAAGCCATCTAAAATATGTTCTTTAAGAGCCTTATAATCAGGGCTTTCAATATTTGCCTTGCCAAAAAGCACAGCGTAATACTGGGCGGCCTCGGAAATGTTGCCCGTGTTTAAAAGCTGGCCGTTTTCATCTCTTACAGCGTTATCGGTAAACACCTCGCCGTTAAAGGAAAGTCTTTTAGCTGTTTCGCGAACATGCTGGGCTTTTTCCTTAAGGGCGGCATCGCCGTACAGCGAATAAGCCGCATCCAGAACGGCGCTGTAAAGAAAATTGGTGGGATAGTTTACATTTAAAACCCACTCGTTTGCTTTGGTCCATTCAACAAAATTCCATTCGGGCAGGTCTTCAAGCAAGCCGTCCGCATTTTCATACTCTGCAAGGAAATTGATAATCCCCATAACACTTTCCCTGAAAAGCTCTTTGTCAAAATCGGGTGAGCGCTGATTTAAAAATTCGCAAACCTCTAAAACATACCACATATTCCATTGCGGAATAAATTTTGCAAAAACGGGTATATCGGCAGGGTAGCACATAGGGAGTGCCCCCTTTGGTAAATCACCCTCGTTTTCATAAAGTCGATAGTTTTCCAAAAAAGCTTCTTCAACAAGGCATTTTCCTGTTAAAAAGTATTCGGCCTTGGCGGTAAAATAGCTGTCGCAAAGCCAGCCTGCGCGTTCTCTTGAAGGGCAGTCGGTATAAAGGTCAACTGCATTGTGTGCAAAGGTGCGCACAGCCGCATTGTAAACGGCATCAAGCTTTTTGTCTTTAAGGTTTGGCTTGAAAATATTATCGGTGTTAAATTCATAGGCTTTAACACCCGCGCTATTCAGTTCTATTTCGCCCGATTTAACAAATACCGCTAAATATCTGAATGTATATACATCAAAGCTTTCGGTATTGTGCTTGCCTTCGGGTAAAATATACTCCAAAACATTTTCACAGTCTATTTTCCCAAATGCAAAGGTGTCCGAGGTAAGATATTCCGAAAATGCAATTATAATATCGCTGTTTTTCTTTGCCTTTATTAAAAGCTTTATAAAACCAACCTCTATTCTTTCAAGGTCGATTATTGCGTATTCGCCGCCGCAAAGCCTTAAAGGCAACGGGGCGCAGTCATAGGTTTTTGTTTGCTTTAAGGATTTAACATAGGTAAAAGGGGAATAATCTAAATTGTCTTCATCAAAATATCCCCATTTTTCCTTGTCGCCACCATCAAATTTCCAAGCAGAAACATCTATTGTGGGGTCGTAAGAGAATTTGCCGCCCGATAAAACCTTGTTTGCAAAGGTCTCTTTGTATAATGGGTAGGGAACAACCCGCTCAAGCCAAGCAGGAGCTTCCACTTCTTCCATAGGCACACGGCTTGCGCCAAGCCCATAGTCGCGCACCTCGGTAAAACAACGCTGACCCGAAAAACGGCGGGTCTGCGCGACATATTCGTTTAAAACATAACACGAAAAATCTCTTCCTGTATACAGCAAAACATCTTCTTCTCGCACAACCTCACAAATAACAAAGGAACGCTGTCTTGGAACATAGTAAGAAGAGCAGGCATAGCCCACAACCTCAATTTTGATTTCATTACCCGATTTGTTGTTATACGGTGTAAGGTCAAAGCAGTCAACTCTGGCATAGCCTTTTGCCGTTCTTGCAGGGCCAAAGCCTACAAAAACATCGTTAACATATAGCTTGTAAAATGAAACCGCCGAAATCTTTATACTGCATCCATCAAGCGATGAAATGCTTTGGCTAAGCATAATATGGGTGTTCATTTTGTCTTTTAAATTCTCCGCATAAACCGGAACGGCTTTTTTAAACATAAAGCATCCTTTCAAAATATGTTTTATGACTGCATAGACTTAAAGGTATAAAATTCGCCTTTTTTGTCCATAAGTTCATTGTAGGTTCCAAACTCTACACACTGCCCGTTTTTAATAACTGCAATTTTGTCGGCATTTTTAATGGTAGAAAGCCTGTGTGCAACTATAAAGGTGGTCTTCTTTTTGGTAAGGTTATTAATTGCGCTTTGAATTTCCTTCTCGGATACCGTGTCAAGCGCACTTGTAGCCTCGTCAAAAATAATAACATCGGGATTTCTGATTATTGCTCTGGCAATAGAAATTCTCTGTCTTTGTCCGCCCGAAAGCTTATCTCCGTGCTCGCCTATGTTTGTGTCGAGTCCGTCGGGTAGCTTGCTTATAACCGTTTCAAGGTTTGCCGCTTTAATAACCTCCCTAAGCTTTGCCTCGCTGACATCGGTCTTTCCGTATGTAATGCTATCTCTGATAGTTCCGCTGAAAAGTATTGTGTTTTGAGGAACTACGGCAAGGTGCTGTCGGTAGGAGTGCATATCTATATCGGCGGCATTTACACCGTCAATTAAAAACTCGCCGCTGTTCGGCTTAAAGAATCCGATAGCCATATTTACAATGGTCGTTTTGCCTGAGCCCGATTCGCCTACAAGTGCGATGGTTTCGCCTGCCTCTACCGTAAGGTTCAAGCCTTCCAGAATAGGACGCTCATCGTCTGGATAGTGGAAATTTACACCCTTGAATTCAAATTTGCCCGAAACCTTTTTGAATTTTTGCTTGCCCTTATAGTCCTCAACGTCGTAGGAGGACAAGATTTCACCGATGGAATGAATACTTTCGGCACCCTTCGTTATAATGGGAAGTAGGGCAACAACACTCGAAACCTTCCCCACAAGAGCGCCAAAATATGTTTGATAAAGAGCAATATCGCCAACGGCTATTTCGCCCTTTGCGGCAAGAATTACCGAGCAAACAAGACAAACTATCTGGAAAAGATTAAATATAACCCAGCTTACCGAGCCGAAAAGGGACTGAACTACATCCAGCTTGTATCCGCTTTTTGCAACTGCGGCAACCTGGCCGGTCATTTTATGAATTTCATCATTCTCAAGCGCGTGGGCACGTGTTATGGGAACAAGCTCTACCATATCCATAACCTTAGAGGAGGTGTTTTCCATTTCTTTTCTGAAGTTGCGGTTATTCTTCTGCATAGTTTTCCTGAAGGGGAGCATTGTAAACACCGCAACAGGAACCGTAATAAGAAATATGAAGAAGACCGTCAAGTTTTTGGAAACAACAACCCCAATAGTTACCGTCATACTCAGCAGTATGTCCAAAGCGGTGCCGAAAAGCTGTGAGGAGAATGCCTCGACCGCCTCAACATCACGCATAACCTTTGATTGAATACGGCCCGACTGCATCTCCTTGTGAAAGGATATGGAAAGCTGCTGAAGCTTTCTAATCATTGCGCCGCGAAGTCCGGCCTCAACATTTCTTCTGGCAAGGCTGAAATATTTTATATGAAGCATATGAAACGGGATGTTAAGAATAAGCACGACAAATGCCGCAACAATGTTGACCGTAATAAGCGATGCAGCATTATCGGGACGGGCAACTGCCACATTTATAAGGTTTGCCGTGATAATGGGAAGAATCCAGGTAGGCGAAACCTTTATCGCAAAGAAAACCGCTGAAAGCAAGAGCCTCCATTTATGGGTGCGGTAGAGCTTTAGGAGTGTACGGATTGCGCCTCCCTTTTTCTCTGTATAGGTTCTTATAAAATCGTTTTCCTCTTTCACGATTTCGCTTTCGCTGAAGAACTCATGTTTTTCGTGCTTTTCCATAAAAATCACCTCAAAAAACAGATGGATTTTTTATCCACCTTCATTATATCCTTTTGATACTGAAAAGCAAGGAATTTATTTGCAAAATTTGAAAGTTTTTCATTTGACTTTTATACCCTTCTTTAGTACAATTAAACGTTGTATTTTTACCTCAAAAATATGAATTGACATTACACATGATAATGTATATAATATAGGTTAGAAATCTACTATATTGTGGTATGATTTTGTTTTTAACTCTCGGGCATACTAATTGTGCTGTTTTAAAGTACTAAAATTTTGTAAAAGGTTGTGCCGATTTGGATAAATTTGTCGTAAACGGAGGAAATAGGCTTTGCGGGCGCATTTGCGTCAGCGGCGCAAAGAATGCTGCAGTGGCAATACTGCCGGCAGTTCTTCTTGCCGAATCCCCCTGTATAATTGAAAATGTCCCCGACATATCCGACGTTCACGGAATACTTCGCGCAATGTCGGCTTTGGGCGCTAACATAAAACCGCTTTCCCGCAACACCTTTGAAATTGACCCCAGCGGTGTCAAGTCTCACGTTGTAAATAAGGAAATGGCCCAGGGTATGAGGGCATCCTCTTATTTCCTAGGTGCTTTGCTTGGCAGGGGCAAAAAGGCAAAGGTTGCGCCTCCGGGAGGCTGCGCAATCGGCCTTCGCCCAATAGACCAGCACATCAAGAGCTTTGAAGCACTTGGCGCAAAGGTTAGTATAGAATCGGGTATGGTTGTTGCTCGCGCGGACAAGCTTTCGGGCTGTTCGGTATATCTCGATATGGTGTCGGTTGGCGCTACCGTTAATATTATGATAGCCGCCGCTAAGGCCAAGGGTATGACCATAATCGAAAACGCCGCAAGGGAACCCCATATTGTTGACCTTGCAAACTTCCTAAACTCCATGGGCGCCGATATTATGGGCGCCGGAACCTCGGTTATTAAAATCCGCGGGGTAGAACATCTCCACGGCACAACATACAGCATTATCCCCGACCAAATCGAAGCGGGCACCTATATGGTTGCCGCCGCCGCTACAAAAGGAGATGTTGTAATAAGCAACGTTATCCCCAAGCACCTTGAATCTATCATTGCCAAGCTTAAAGAGGTTGGCGCCACGGTAGAGGAGGGGGATGAATTTGTCAGGGTTTCAATGAAAGGGCGCCCCGGCAAATGCAATGTTAAAACAATGCCGCACCCGGGCTTCCCAACCGATATGCAGCCGCAGTTCGCAACCCTGCTGTCTATTGCCGAAGGAACCTCCATTGTTAACGAAAGCGTGTGGGAAAACCGCTTCCGCTATGTAGAGCAGTTAACTTTTATGGGGGCCGACATTCAGGTAGATGGAAAATCGGCAATAATTTCGGGTATTAAAAAGCTAAAAGGTGCTCAGGTTAGGGCAGATGACCTAAGGGCAGGCGCCGCAATGATAATTGCAGGCCTCATTGCCGAAGGTCAAACCGAAATATCCGATATAGAGTATATCGACCGCGGCTACGAATTGGTGGTAGAAAAGCTAACCGCCGTTGGCGCAGATATTAAACGCGTGTCAGATGAAAAGTACGGTTATTCTTTAAAAGCTAACTAATTTTTTGGGAGGAGAGTTTTTCCTCCCTATGTTTATATAAGGAGGTGTGAAAATGGCTAAATTCTTCCCAATGTTTTCGGGTAGCGAGGGAAACTCCACCTACATAGGCTCAGCCGCAGGCGGGATACTTGTAGATGCAGGCGTTTCCTATAAAAAAATTAAAGAGGCTCTGCTTTGCGCCGATATTCCGCTAACCCACATAAAAGCCGTTTTAATAACACACCACCATAACGACCACATCAAGGGTCTTAAGGTTTTCCTTAAAAACAACCGTGTGCCGGTTGTCGCTTCAAGAGATACGGTTTATAACCTTGAATTCCAAGGAATAATAGACAGCGACTATCCACGTATCTATATTAATGAGGTGGAAAGCGCGGCTTTCGAAGAGCTTTCGGTGTCGGCTGTGCCCACCAGCCACGATGCAAAAGGTTCCTGCTGCTTTGTAATTCAGCTTGCAGGGCAAAAGGTTGCGGTTTGTACCGACCTCGGCATAATGACAGAGGAAATCGTAACAGCGCTTACGGGCTCAAGCCTTGTAATGTTGGAATCCAATCACGACCCTGTAATGCTCCGCCTTGGCCCCTATCCTGCCGAGCTCAAGCTTAGAATCGCCTCCGATGTGGGGCATCTTCCAAATGCCGTTTGCGCCGAAACCCTTGGCAAGCTTTATGTATCGGGCACCAACCGTTTCGTTCTGGCCCACCTTTCCCGCCAGAACAACACACCCGAAAAAGCCGCCTCGGCCGCACGCGCCGCGCTTATGGATAAGGGCGCCGTTGAAAACGAAGACTACATATTATATATAGCAAAGCCGGAAGGCAATAAGGTAATTTCAATATGATAAAACTAAAAATAATAACCTTAGGCAAGCTTAAGGAAAAATACTTAAAGGATGCCGAAGCCGAATATCTTAAAAGGCTATCGGGCTACGCTAAGTGCGAGCTTGTGGAAATCGAGCCAATACGGCTGGCGGACAACCCCTCGCAGGCCGAAATAGAAAAGGCCCTTAAGGCCGAAGCCGAGCTTATTTTCAAAAAAATCCCCGAAAACAGCGCAGTGGCGGCAATGTGTATCGAGGGTAAGCAGTATTCAAGTGAAGAGCTGTCAAGCCTTATGTTTAGCAAAATAAACGGCGGCGCCGCCGCCCTTACATTTATAATAGGAAGCTCTTACGGGCTTCATCCCGATGTAAAGGCAAGGGCAGATGTTAAGCTTTCTTTTTCTAAAATGACATTTCCGCACCAGCTTTTCAGGATAATGCTGCTTGAACAAATCTACAGGGGCTTTAAAATAGAAGAGGGCTCAAAATACCATAAATAACCGCGCAAAAACAAATTGAAAAAAATGCTTGACCTTCAGGGTGTATTGTGATATAATCTATCTACCTCTGAAGGTCTTTTTTTTTGTAAAGACCTTTTTTCCAAGCGAAAAGGTGCTTTTTGTGTGCAAAAACCTCTTCGCATGAGGGAGGCTAAGTTGTTTTTTGGACAGGAACAAAAAACGAAAATATTCCGTAAAACGGGAGGTGCCGTCATGAGAGTGAAAATTACCCTCGCCTGCACAGAGTGCAAGCAACGCAATTACAACACAATGAAAAACAAGAAAAACGACCCCGACAGACTTGAAATGAACAAGTATTGCAGATTCTGCAAAAAGCACACAGTTCACAAGGAAACCAAATAAGGAGGAAAAGCTATGAAAGCAATTAATAAAATCAGCCAGATTTTGGCTCTTGCTTTCTCGGCCGCAGCAGTTGTCCTTTTCTTTATGCCTTTCGCAGAAATGGCAGCAAAAACAGGCGCAGTTGATTTCATCGGCGCAGAGCTTGCTTTTGGTACCAAACTCGAAGGTATCGGTCAACTCCATAAGTCGAGTCACATCCTCTTTTGTTTCGTTTTAACTGTTATCTCGGTTTTATTTGCAGGTTTAACCTTCAAATTCAAAAAAATCAGATATTGGGCTCCGGCAGTTGCTTTAGCCGATGCGATTTATATGCTCGTTATTGCATGTTCTCGCCCCGGTCTTTTCGTAGACAGCCGTCCTTTAGTGCTCACATCTGCACCGGTCTACACAATTTTTGTTCTTCTCACTTCAGTAGTTCTCTTCGCAGCAGCAGTATTCGGTGTATGCCACCTTTTAGTGGACGACCGCATAATGTTCATCGAAGGCAAGGTTAAGAAGACTATTCTTCAAAGGCTTATTGCCACCCTTCGCGACTATAAGAGTGAACTCAAGAAAATCGTATGGCCCGGCCTTAACGAAGTTGTTAAGAACACAATCGTTGTTCTTGTCATCTGTCTTATTATAGGTGCGTTTATCTGGTTATTTGACTTCGGTCTAGGCTCTCTAATGAATTTCATTACTAAACTGTAATGG
>JAGBGJ010000011.1 GCA_017936045.1 Clostridia bacterium | reverse complement strand
TGTGCGATATGGACGCTGTTGAAGCTTTCCGCAAGAGAGCTCTTAACCCCGAACGCCCCGTTATGCGCGGTTCACACGAAAACGACGATATCTTCTTCCAGAACAGAGAGGCCTGCAACAAGTATTATGATGCAGTTCCCGCTATTGTTGAAGAATATATGGACAAGGTTAACGCTAAAATCGGTACCGATTATAAGCTCTTCAACTACTACGGTGCAGAAGATGCCGACCGTGTAATCGTAGCAATGGGCTCTATCTGCGATGTTGCAGAAGAGGTTATTGATTACCTTACCGCTAAAGGCGAAAAGCTTGGTCTTGTTAAGTTACGCCTCTACCGTCCTTACTCTGCAGAAAGACTTGCAGCTGCTATCCCTGCAACTGCTAAAAAGGTTGCCGTTCTCGACAGAACAAAGGAACCCGGCGCTCTTGGCGAACCCCTCTTCCTCGATGTTGTTGCAGCTCTTGCAGCAATGGGCAGAAACGACATTAAGGTTATCGGCGGCCGTTACGGTCTCGGCTCTAAGGATACTCCTCCTTCCAGCATCTTTGCTGTATATGATGAACTCGCTAAAGATGCACCTAAGGCTCAGTTCACTCTCGGTATTGTAGATGATGTTACCGGCCTTTCTCTCGAAGAAAAGGTTTCTCCCAACACCGCAGCAGAAGGCACCAAGGAATGCAAGTTCTGGGGTCTTGGCGGCGACGGTACTGTTGGTGCTAACAAAAACTCCATCAAAATCATCGGCGACCACACCGACAAGTATGTTCAGGCATACTTCCAGTACGACTCTAAGAAGACCGGTGGTATCACCATTTCTCACCTTCGTTTCGGTGATAAGCCCATCAAGTCTCCTTACTATATCAACAAGGCTGACTTCGTTGCCTGCCACAACCCCTCTTATGTACTCAAGGGTTACAAAATGGTTCAGGATGTTAAGCCCGGCGGTGTGTTCTTAATCAACTGCCAGTGGTCGGCTGAAGAGCTCGATGCTCACCTCAACGCTGAAACCAAGCGCTATATTGCAGAAAACAACATTCAGCTCTACACCGTTAACGCTATCGACCTTGCCGCACAAATCGGTATGGGCAAGCGCACCAATACCATCCTTCAGTCTGCATTCTTCGCACTTGCTGACATTATGCCCCGTGAAGATGCAATTCAGTATATGAAAGATGCTGCTACCAAGTCCTACCTCAAGAAGGGTCAGGATATCGTTGATATGAACCATAAGGCTATCGACGCAGGTGCTACTGCATACGTTAAGATTGATGTTCCCGCTGCTTGGGCAGAAGCTTGTGATGATGCAGTTGAAGCTGTTTCTAACGGCCCCGAAAAGCTCGTTAAAATGGTAGACTCCATCATGAAGCCCGTTGCTAAAATGGATGGCGATGCTCTTCCTGTTTCGGCATTCGTTGATTATGCAGACGGTACCTTCGAGCAGGGCGCTGCCGCTTACGAAAAGCGCGGAGTTGCAGTTATGGTTCCCGAGTGGGATAACACCACCTGCGCTCAGTGTAACAAGTGCTCCTTCGTTTGCCCCCACGCTACCATCCGTCCCTTCGCTATGACCGAAGAAGAGGTAGCTGCGGCTCCCGAAAACACCAAGCTTGGCACAAAGCCCATCTTCAAAACACCTTACAAGTTCACCCTCGCTATTTCTCCGCTCGACTGTATGGGTTGCGGAGTTTGCGTAGGCGTTTGTCCCACCAATTCTCTTAAGATGGTTTCCCGTGAAAGTCAGGATGACCAGCAAGCAGTATTTGATTACTGCGTAGCTTCGGTTACCGAAAAGGCTGATGTTGCTTCTGCTGCTAACCTTATCACAAGCCAGTACAAGAAGCCTCTCCTCGAATTCTCGGGCTCCTGCGCAGGCTGTGCAGAAACCGCTTATGCTCGCCTTATTACTCAGCTCTTCGGCGATAGAATGTATATCTCTAACGCTACCGGCTGTTCTTCCATCTGGGGTGGTCCTGCCGCAACATCTCCCTACACTGTAGATGCTAACGGTCATGGTCCTGCTTGGGCTAACTCCCTCTTCGAGGATAACGCTGAACACGGTATGGGTATGTACCTCGGTCAGAAGGCTATCCGCGACCAGCTTATCGAGCAGGTAACCGAAATGGCTGCTTCCGAAAAGGCCAGTGAAGAATTCAAGGCTGCTGCTGCCGCTTACCTCGATAGCGTAAATAACGGCGAAGTAAACGCTAAGACAGTTCCTGCCCTTGTTGCTGAACTTGAAAAGGCTGCTGCTCAGGGTTGTCCCACAGCTCCTGCTGTTCTTGCTAAGAAGGAATACCTCTCCAAGAAGAGCGTATGGATATTCGGTGGCGACGGCTGGGCTTACGATATCGGCTTCGGCGGTGTTGACCACGTTCTCGCTTCGGGCAACGATGTAAATATTATGGTATTCGATACCGAGGTTTACTCCAACACCGGCGGACAGGCTTCCAAGGCTTCTCAAATTGGTCAGGTTGCTCAGTTCGCAGCTGCAGGTAAGGCAATCGCTAAGAAATCACTCGCTGAAATCGCAATGTCTTACGGCTACATCTATGTTGCTCAAATAGCAATGGGCGCAGACCAGAACCAGACCTTAAAGGCTATAAAGGAAGCAGAAGCTTATAACGGACCTTCCATTATCATTGCTTACTCTCCCTGCGAAATGCACGCAATTAAGGGCGGTATGGTTAACTGCCAGAAGGAAATGAAGAAGGCTGTTGATTGCGGCTACTGGAATATGTTCCGCTTCAATCCTGCCCTCAAGGCCGAAGGAAAGAATCCTCTCTCAATCGATAGCAAGCCTGCTACCACCGATTATAAGGAATTCATCCTTGGCGAAGCTCGTTACGCTTCACTTACACGTTCCTTCCCCGAAAGAGCAGAAGCACTCTTCGAAAAGGCTGCACAAACTTCCAAGGAAGCTCGCGCACATCTCGAAAAGCTTGCTGAACTCTACGGCAAATAATAAATTTCAAAGCCGGTCAGGAGACCCTGACCGGCTTACTTTTTAAACGGAGTATAAAATGGGATACATATTTGCCTTTACGGCAATTTTTTTCGCCCTTATGAAAGGGTTTTGCGGAAAGAAAATTAGCAACTACACCACACATCCGCAAGATGCCGCATATTATAATGTAATAAGAATGTTTATTTGCATAATCATTGGCGGCGTTTTGGTTATGTTGGAGGGTACAGGTTTTGCAGTATCACCCAAGGTACTTTTAATATCGGCACTGTCGGGCCTATCGCTTGCGGTTATGGTAATCAGCTGGGTTATGGCGGCAAGAAAAAGCGTTTATATGCTGGTAGATGTATATTGCACGCTAAGTGTTGCAATTCCGCTGGCGCTATCCTTCATATTTTATGGCGAAACAATAGACCTTTACGATGTTATAGGCTTAACTCTGCTTGTTGCCGCAACCTATTTAATTGCAGGCTATAGCGCAAATACTAAAAAACAAAAATTAAAACTTCCCGAATATTTGGTGCTGTTTTTAGTTTTCCTTTCAATCGGATTTTGCAATTTTCTGCAAAAGGTGTTTGTAAACAATTCAAACGGCGCGAGTGTTACGGTTTTTAATTTTTATACATACGTTTTTGCTGCGGTGGGCTTACTTGTGTTCCTGCTCTTTTCTAAGAAAGAGCCTAAGGGCGAAAAAACAAAGTCACAATCAAAACCTTACATTTTGGCTTGCTTTATGGCACTGGCTCTCTTTTGCAATTCGCTTTTTGCAACCCTTGCAGCTGAAAGACTGTCAGCGGTTCAGCTATACCCGTTAACTTTGGGCTCAACCAATGCGCTGGCCCCCATAATGGCGGCAATATTCTTTGATGAAAAGCCCAAGCCTCGGCTTATTGTGGGTGTAGCACTTTGCTTTAGCGGACTGATTATTATGAATCTTCTATAAAATAAAGACCTCGTGCTTTGCACGAGGTCTTTTTACATTACAGCAATTCTTCAACCAAAATTCCGCGCGGTTCCTGCGGGGTAGAGAAAACAATTTGTGTTTCGGTTACACCAAACTCCTGAAGTCTGTTAATAAAGTGGTCAAGATTTTCGGTTGTATCAAAAGCCACCTTGATAAGCATTGAATAATGTCCCGTTACACAGTTGCACTCAAGCACATTGGGGTAAGCACAAATAAAGGGGTAAAACTCAGGCTTGCGGTTGGGCGCTAAACCTAAGTTGACAAAAGCAACAACAGGGAAGCCCAATTTTTTATAGTTAAGTTTTACGGAATAACCGCTTATTATACCTTCACTTTCTAATTTTTCAAGTCTTGCAGCAGTTGCAGGGGATGAAAGATAGATATTTTCGGCAAGCTGTTTAAGCGGCATACGAGCGTTTTGCTCCAACAGTGATAAAATTTTTAAATCTATTTGGTCCATAATTTACTCCATACTCTTTACTTTACCAAATAAACGCAATTTTTTCGCGCTTGCTTAATAATATAAAACAAAAAGGCTTCAAAGTCAAGCCTTTTCGCTAAAAAATGTTAACATTATGAATTGGCTACCTAATAATATAAATTTAATAGCAAAAATCAAAGATTTCCTTTGCAAGCTGGGCATCAATTTCCAAATAGCTTTTAATGGTTCGTGTCCTGTTCATAGTGCAAAGCTCGGCCAGTGCCGCCGACTCGTTCGGAATATCGAACTCTCTAAGCTTTTGGGGCATACCAATTTCCTTAAAGAAGCCTTCTAAAGCCTCAATTCCCAAAATTGCGGCAGCTTCATCGTTTTCTTCTCTGATATCAAACACGCCCCTTGCAAACTGTGCAAAGCGCTCTATATTTTCCTTATACGCAAATCTGCACCAGGCAGGGAATAAAACGGCCAAGCCTGCCCCGTGGGCAATGTGGTCAAACAACCCCGAAAGAGCGTGTTCAAGCTGATGCACAGCTAAGGCGTTTTCGCGGCCACAGCCGGTTAAATTATTGTGCGAAAGTGAGGAAGCCCACATAATATCGGCACGCGCCTCATAATTATTTGGTTCCGTCATAACAACTCTGCCCGATTCTACAACCGCCTTTAACAGTCCTTCGGCAATTCGGTCGGTAATGGGGGTGTCATCGCAAGGGAAGAAGTATCTCTCCATTGTGTGGGCCATAATATCCGATATACCGCAGGCTGTCTGATAGGGGCTAACCGAATAGGTAAGTTCGGGGTTTAAAATAGAAAACAGCGGTCTTAAAAAATCTCCGCCCATACCCTTTTTAATTCCAAGCTCGCTGTTTGTCAGCACAGCGGATGCGCTCATTTCACTGCCTGCCGCCGAAATGGTTAAAATACAGCCAACGGGTAAGGCCTTGTCGGTTTTAGCCCTGCCCATAGCCACCTCAAACACATCAAGTCCGCTTGCAGCGCCAATAGCAGTATATTTGCTCGAATCAATTACACTGCCGCCGCCAACCGCCAAAATAAGCTCAACCTTTTCGGCCTTGGCAACCTTAATAGCTTCATTAATAAAATCATATTTAGGGTTAGGCTCCACGCCACCCATTTCTATAACTTCAATTCCATTTTCGGTCAGAGAGGCCATAACGGTATCAAAAAGGCCGCTTTTCTTAATACTGCCCATACCGTACTGCAGCATTATTTTTTTAAAACCGTAGCCCTTAATAATTTCGCCAATCAGGGCCTCTTTGCCCTTGCCAAAATATATTTTTGTTGGTGTGTAGAAATTAAAATCGCGCATAATCTTTTCCTTTAAAATATAAAATTAACAGCTTCGCAAAGCCCGTAAATAATAGGCTGATGAAGCAGATAAACAACCAGTGAATTCTTGCCCAAAAAGCTTAAAACGGGTATTTTGCCGCGGCCAAAAAGCTTTTGGTTCAGCCCTTTTATGTCTAAAAAATTAAAAAGAAAATATCCAAAAAGAAATAGGAAAAACCAGGGCAAAATCGGGAAATAATCGGTAGAACTAAAACTGCGGCTTGGGAATCCCAAAAATGCAGTAAGATAGTTTTGATATAAGATATCGGGTAGTTCTATCTTTAAATTTCCAAACCACAAATAACCCTGGTAACAGTGCTTTGTAAAGATAAAAACTAAAAAGCTAACAGCAGCGCCAAGCACAGCAGGAATTTTCTTTAAAACACGGTTTAGCGGTATCATAATCAGCATACTGCTGCCAAGCAGGGTTAAAATTCCAAAAACAATTTTATTGCTTGGCATAAAAATAAGGGTTACAGCTGTAACAATAAGTCCGCCTACAAAAACCATAACACCACGCTTTAAATGGTGGCGCCCAAGCGACCACGAAAAGCCCGAAATAATTATAAAGGTCCAGCAAATGCTTTGCTGCCATATTTCGGCACTATAAAACCAGGTCCACCTGTGGGAGTACAAAAACACCATATCCCACACAAAGTGGTAAAGCATCATACTTATAAGGGTTAGGCCGCGAATACTGTCAATCAGCTCAAGTCTGCCGCCTGCTTTTAGCATATTCTCGGCAGTCCTTCTCCAATAAGGATACCAACCTTTTTTTTGCCGCCAAGGGCAGTGTTCATAACAACTCCGCTACCCTCGGTTACGCGGCCGATAATAGCGGCATCCTCGCCGTATTTGCTGTTTTTAATAATGCCAAGAGCCTTTTCGGCATCTTTGCATTTAACGGTGCAAACCAGCTTGCCTTCGTTGCCCATGTGCATAATATTAAGGCCAAGCAGCTTTACAAAGGATTTAACCTGAGGACTAACCGGTATAGCGGTTTCATCCACCTCAAAGCACTTGCCTGATGCATCGGCCAACTCGTTTAATACAGTGCCAAGGCCACCCCTTGTTACATCTCGCATAGCGTGAACCTCTATGCCGTTTTTTATAAGATTTGCCACCATATCACAAAATGGGGCAACATCGCTTGTAATATCATTTTTAATGTTCATTCGGTGGGATAAAATTGCGGCGTGGTGGTCGCCCATACTGCCCGAAACAATAACAGCATCGCCAACCTCACTTTTGGCCGAGGCAAAATCCTCGCCCTCAATAAAGCCAACACCGGTGGTGTTTATATAAATTCCGCCATTACCCTCAATAACCTTGGTGTCGCCCGCAACAATAATAACCCCTGCCTCCTTAGCGGCAGAAGACATAGCGGCGGCAATAAGCTTTAGTTCATTAAGTTCGGCACCCTCTTCAATAATAAAAGCGCTGGTTAAATATTTGGGGGTAGCGCCGCGCATTAGCAGGTCGTTAACAGTGCCGCAAACGGCCAGCTTGCCGATGTTTCCGCCCTTAAAGAAAAGAGGATTTACAACAAAGCTGTCGGTTGTAACGGCAATTTTAGCCGAGCCACCAACCACCGCGCTGTCCTCCATCATATTCAGCACATCATTGTTATACGAAGCGGCAAAAATCTTTTCTATAAGTTCCTTGGTAGACTGTCCGCCGCTACCGTGAGCAAGTGTTATTTTCATAACTTTTTATCCTTTTTTCATAAAGTAATTAAAGCAGCTGCCCTCGTGAGAAACCATACAGGCGCCAACGGGGGTTAAAGGTGTGCAAGCCTTGCCGAACAAGGGGCATTCTTCGGGCTTTTTAGCGCCAATTATAACCTGCCCGCAGGAGCAGCCCTTGGGAATATAATCATCATATAGATTTTCGCTGCCGGCATCAAACTGTGCATATTCGGGTCTTAACCTCATACCCGAATTTTCAATAATTCCAAGTCCGCGCCAGGCGGCAGGGCAGGGTTCAAAATATTTTTCCACCAAACTGTAGGCGGCATCGTTGCGTTCTTTTCCCACAGCCTCGGTATAAAGGTTTTTAACAACACTCCTACCCCTAAGTTTTGCAAGTGCCCAAATGGCAGACAGCAGCTGTTCACCCTCAAAGCCTGCAACAACAAAGGGTATATTATACTTGTTGGCAAAGGGGGTAAATATATCGTAGCCGGTAATTACGCTAACGTGCCCGGGGGCTATCATACCCGTAATGCTGTGCTCCATGGACAGCACCTTATCAATAACCGCAGGCATTGTTTTAAGCGCTGTTAAGAGCTTAATGTTGTTAATGTTTTGTTTTGTTATCTCTTCAAGTAAAACTGCATAAAGGGGAGTAGTGGTCTCAAAGCCAACCGCTGCAAAAATAAAGGTAGTGTAGGGCTCGTTTTTTGCAATTTCAATAAGGTCAAGTGGGGAATACACCATAAGTGTTCTGCCACCCTCGGCCTTAGCATCGTGTAAGGAGCCTTTACTTCCGCCAACCCTTATCATATCACCAAAGCTGCAAACGCAGGTGTTCGGCACTTTGCTAAGCTCGCAAAGTCTGTCTATATAAGCGGCAACCGTAACACAAACGGGGCAACCCGGTCCGGTTATAAGCCTTATTTTATTCGACAGCATACTTTCAATACCGTTTTCAACAATAGAAGCCGTATGGGTGCCGCAAACCTCCATAAGGGTAACGGGCTCGCCATCATAGCTTTTAAGAAAATCAGCAATTTCCCTTATTTTATCCATTTTCGATTTCCTTTATAGCTTCAAAAAGCTCTTTCATATTTTCGGCCTCTTCACGGTCAAGCTTCTGAATAATAAGCCCTGCGTGAACAAGCACATAATCGCCCACACTAACGTTAACAACACCGGTGTGAGCGCGCACAATATTTCCCGAAAAATTAACCGAAGCAATGCTGTCTTCAATTTTTTCAATAATACCGGGGAGTGCTACACACATAATTTATTCCTTTCCTGCAATAAAAAGCTGGCCAAGGGCAATTCCGCCATCGCCCGAGGGCACTTTTTCGTTCATATAAACTTCAAATTTTCGCGCTAAAAGCTTTTCTTTCAAAATAGAGGTTAACACTCTATTGTTAAATGTGCCGCCCGAAAGGGCAATTTTTCTGCAATTTTGCGCCATTGCAATTTTGCAAAGTCCATCGGCCAAGGCGGTGTGGAAGCCAAGCGCCAAGGCATGGGGGTCGGCCCCCAAATTCTTAGCCCTTAAAATATCAAGCACAAGTTTTACTGTATCAAGTTCGCCTTTATTATACTCTAAATCAAGGTTACTGGCAACAATACCTTTTTTAATGGCAACATTTGCCGCATTTTCAAGGGCAACGGCACACTGCCCTTCGTAGTAGTTGTAGTCGCCAAAGCCTAAAAGGCAGCAAACCGCATCAAAAAGTCTGCCACAGCTTGAAGAATTAACACAGTTAATATTATTCTTAATTGCCGCTTTAACAATTTCGGCATCTTCATTTGGCATAATATAATCAGGAATATCCTGACCGCCTGCTGTTAAATAGCAGGCAAGGGATTCGGCCGCATTTTTTGAAAGCTCATCTCCACCGCACATTTTAACGGTTTTAAGGTGGGCAATACGGCTGTAATTCTTCCCCTTACAGTAAAGGGCCTCGCCGCCCCAAACCTCGCCGTTTTCGCCATAACCCGTGCCATCAAGTGCAAAGCCTAAAACCTCGCTTAGGTTATGCTCGGCCATAACCGATGCAATATGCGCGTGGTGGTGCTGCACCTGAAGGCAGGACATACCGTACAGCTCTTTGGAAAGCTTAGAGCTATAATATGCGGGATGCATATCCGAAACGGTAATTTCGGGCTTAAAACCAAAAAGCTGTGAAATATGCTCGGCCGAGCTTTTATAAACCTCGGCTGAGGCTTCATCCTCTAAATCGCCAAAGTGCTGGGAGAGTACCGCCTTACCGTTTTTGTAAAAGCCCAGGCAGGCCTTAAGGTCGCCGCCTGCCGCAAAAATAGTTTTATCTCCCAAATCCACCCTGATACTGGCAGGGGCAACACCTCTGCCGCGCCTTTGGATGTGGGGAGTGCCATCTAAAACATAGAAAATAGAATCATCCAGCGAGGTTATAATATCTCGGTCGTGGTATAATACACCATCAAGATAGGGCGAATTTTCAAATATATTAAGCATAGTGTCATTATCGGTAATAATAGGCTCGCCCGAAATATTACCGCTGGTCATTATAAGTGCGCCAAGCTCGGAAGATAACATATACTGAACAGGGTTAGAGGGGAGCATTGCACCAACAAATCGGCTTCCCATTGAAGCCTCTTCAAAAACCTCATCAGCTTTTTCTATTAAAACAATCGGCCTTGCAGCTGAGCATAAAAGCTCGGCTTCGGTATTGTTAACATCCAAAACCTCTTTAACCTGCTCTAAATCCTTAAACATAACAGCAAAAGGCTTCCTTTCGCGCAGCTTTAGGTTTCTAAGCTTTTCTATAGCCGCGCCATTTTTAGCAAGGCAAACAAAATGGTATCCGCCAATGTCCTTTACGGCAATAACACCGCCGTTTTTAACGGTATCGGCAGCAGTAGATAACGGATTTTCACTCGCTTCGTTTCCGCGCCAAAACAGTTTTGGGCCACATTCCTTGCAAGCAACCGTTTGGGCGTGCAGCCTGCGGTCGGCAGGGGAGGTGTACTCCGCCGCGCACTTATCGCACAGCGAAAATTTTGCCATAAGGGTATTTTCCCTATCGTAGGGAAGTTTATTTATAATAGAATATCTTGGGCCGCAGGCAGCACAGCTTATAAAGGGGTGTAAACATCTGCGGTCAGATTTATTTTCAAGTTCAGTTAAACATTTATTGCAGGTGGCAATATCGGGGATAATTTCGGGCAAAAGTCGGTCATCGCTTTCGCTTTTAATAATAGAAAACCCGTCGCCTGCAAATTCTTCACAGTCGGTAATATCAACGCTGTCAAACCTTGCCTCTTTAGGCAATAAAGAAACAAGGCGTCGGAGGAACTCCTCCGACACCCGGTTATCACACTTTATGACAATTTCGGCGTCTCCGCCAAGGTTTTTTACGGTGCCCGAAAGCAGCATGTCGTCTGCCACCTTCTTGCAGCAGGGTCTAAAGCCTACACCCTGCACGATACCGGTTATAAATATTCTTTTTGTCACTGAGTTTCTATGCTATCAATAGCCATTTCCTTTCCAATTTCGCTGGGTTCGCCCGGTGTGTTACAGTGGGGGCATTCAAAATGGAAGGGCTTCTTCATAAAGAGCTCGCCGCAGTTCGGACATTTAAGCATAGACTTAACTGTTCTTACCGTTACGGGTACGTTCTCACAGCAGGTGCCCACAGCGTTTATTTCAATGTTCATAATAACCGCCTCGGGCGAAAAGCCGCTGGATTCGCCAATAACAAGGTTAATTCTTGTAACCTTGGTGTGGCCTCTTTCTTTAAGAGCCATTTCGGCATGTTCAATAATATGAACGGCTTCGTGATGTTCGTGCATACTTTTTCACCTTATTTCATATCAATACATTTCTTGGGACATTTATAAGCGCAAATTGCACAGTGAATGCACTTGTCCTCATCAACTGTCCAGGTTTTGTTTTCTCTGTCTACGGTAACTGCATCCTGAGGACAAGCCTTGGCGCAAATGCCGCAGTATACGCAAAGGTCAAGGTTTGCATCGGGTGTAGCCTCAACATCATAGCCGCGCTTGAATTCGGGCTCGTTAGCCTCAGCGGCAGAGGAAGCCGACATATCAATGCACTTTTTGGGGCATTTGTCTACACAAAGTCCGCAGGAAACGCAGGCATCAGCATCAAGCTTCCAAACCTTGTTTGCACGGTCAACTGTAAGCGCACCCTGAGGGCAATTCTTAGCGCAAAGTGTACAGTATACGCACTTATCAAGGTCAGCCTTGGGCAGGGATGCACCGGTGTCTTCAGCCTTTTCTTCGGCTACAGCAAGTGCAGTTTCGGCATCAACCATAGCAATACACTTTTTGGGGCACTTGTAGTAGCAAATGCCGCAGTGAATACACTTATCTTCATTAACAACCCATTTTTTCGAGTCTCTGTCAAGCTCAATAGCGCCCTGAGGGCAAGCCGAAGCACAAATGCCGCAGTATACACAGGCATTAAGGTCGGCCTTGGGAAGGTCATCTACATCATAGGGGGCAAGAGCTGCTGTATTCTTTGTCTTGTCTTCGCCCATTTCTAAGCACTTCTTCGGGCACTTTTCAACACAAAGTCCACAGGAAACGCAAAGGGTTTCATCAAGCTTCCAGGATTTAGTTGCTCTGTCTACACTAAGCGCACCCTGGGGGCAGTTTTTAGCGCAAAGTCCGCAAAATACGCAGGAATCAAGGTTGCAGTTAGGCATTGAAGCGCCCTTTTCTTCGCTGATTGCGGCGCCTGCCTTTGTAAAGGTGTCAACTGTTTTTGTGGTGCTGGGCTCGGTGTAGTTAACATCGGTAGAAAGCACCTTCTTGGGGCAGCCTACAACACAGTTTTCGCATTGTACACAGCCCATACGGTCAATAGACCAGGTGCCCTTATTACGGTCTACCTTAATAGCAGCCGAGGGGCATTTCTTTTCGCAAAGTCCACAAAGAATACAGTCATCAATATTAATAACAATATGTCCGCGGGTGCGTTCGGGGAACTCTCTTTTATTAAAAGGATATCCGTAGGTGGCGGGCTTTTTAAATAATGATTTAAAAATACCGCCTGTAAAAGAACCGTATTTGTTCATTGTGAATTCCCCCTTATCTTTCGGTACAGCTTACGCAGGGGTCGATAGTGAGAACCAAAATCGGCACATCTGCGAAATCGCAACCCTCAAGAATTTTAACAAGAGAGGGAATGTTTGCAAAGGTTGGAGTACGAACTCTGGCACGGTTTAAGAACTGAGTGCCATCGCCACGGAAGTAGAATACAGCTTCGCCTCTGGGCTGTTCAAGTCTTACAAAGGCTTCGCCGTTGGGGTTGCCTTTGACATCAACAGAGATGGGGCCTTCGGGAATTTTTGCAACAGCCTGGCGGATAATATTAAAGGATTGGAAGATTTCGCCTATTCGAACCTCGCAACGGGCAAAGCTGTCGCATTCCTTACCTGTAATAATATCAAAATCAATGTCGCCGTAAGCGGCATAGCCAAGCTTTCTTGTATCCGACTCAATGCCTGCGGCTCTCATCATGGGGCCAACAGCGCCGTTCAAAATAGCATCTTCCTTTGTAAGGATACCAACACCCTTAAGTCTGTTTGCTACGGTGTAATCCTTTAAGAATACATTGGTAAGCTGGCGAACCTCTTCCTCCATTTTGTCGAACATATCAACAAAGGTGCGAAGCATAGAGCTGTCCATATCCTTAAGCACGCCGCCGATTTTGTTAACCGAGAAAATAACGCGGCCGCCGGTAGAAGCTTCAAACATATCAAGGATAGTTTCTCTCATTCTCCAGCAGTGCATAAACAGGCTTTCAAAGCCAAAAGCATCGGCTAAAAGGCCAAGCCATAAAAGGTGTGAATGTAAACGGGACATTTCGCACCAAATGGTTCTAAGATACTTTGCTCTGTCGGGAATTTCAACATCCATAATACGCTCGATACCCTCGGCATAGCCCATTCCGTGCATGAAAGAGCAAATACCGCAGATACGCTCGATAACGTACATATAGTCGTGGAAATTACGCTTTTCAACTAACTTTTCCAAACCTCTGTGAACAAAGCCGATAGAGGGGATAGCCTCAACTACCTTCTCATCTTCAAGCACAAGGTCAAGGTGAATCGGTTCGGGAAGAACCGGATGCTGGGGGCCAAAAGGCACAATACTTCTTTTACTCATAATTTGGTTCCTCCTTACTTAAATGGTGTTTTTGCTGCAATATCATAGAGCTTGTTCTTATAGTCAAGCGCAATGTACTTAATCTTAATTCCGAAGAGCTCGCTCATTTCGTTTTCGTAAAGGAAAGCGTTGGGGAATATTGCTGTAATGCTTTCGATTTCAGCATCTTCGGTAATAGACACCTTATAGTTTTTGAAAAGGTCGCCTAAAACATAAGAGTAAAGCAGGTCATAGCCACCCTTAGTTCTAACCGAACAAATCTGTGAAAGGCGTGCGCCCTTGTTTCTAAGGGAGTGTGCCTTAATGGTAATCTGGTCGGGAGCCAGAATTTTAAGCTCGTAATTCTCTCTCATTATTTTTCTGCCCCTTTCTTTTTCTTAGCCTCTTTAAAGGCCTTTTGCTTTTCATCTAAAACGCCAAGCGCCTTAACAACACCATCAATAATAGCTTCGGGTCTTGCTGCGCAACCGGGTACATAAACATCAACGGGGATAGCCTTGTCAACGCCACCTATAATGTTGTATGCATCCTTGAAAACACCGCCGTTGCAGGCGCAAATTCCAACCGCCACAACAACCTTAGGCTCAGGCATCTGGTCGTAAAGCTGTTTAACAACAGCCTTGTTCTTTTCGTTAATGCCGCCGGTAACAAGGAATATATCGGCGTGCTTGGGATTACCTGTGTTTATAATACCAAAGCGTTCAACATCGTAAACGGGGGTAAGACAAGCGAGAACTTCAATATCGCATCCGTTACAGCTGGAGCCATCGTAATGTAAAAGCCAAGGTGATTTTGTAATTTTAGCCATATTATTGTCCTCCTTTAAAAGATATACTCTAAAACGAGCAGGTTAAGTCCGCCGCAAACAATGGTAACACCCCAGGCAAGCTTTACCATAAGTTCCCACTTAACACGTGCGCTGATATTATCAATTACTGTTTCAAGGAAGTAAACAACAATTGCGGCGCCGACAGCCAAGGGGATGCTCCACCAATCGTTAGAAAGGAAGAAGAGCGCAACAACACCCAAAAGGAAGGCGTTTTCATACCAGTGGGCAATTTCAATCATGCCAAGATTTCGGCCGGAAAGGTCGGTGGTAACACCCTTAACAAGCTCCTGGTGAGCGTGGTGTGAGGTAGAAATGTCAAAGGGCGACTTTCTGAACTTAATGGTTAAGATAAACAGGAAGCCTAAGAAGATGCCGGGGAGATATACAATAGAGGGAACATCGCTCATAGCAATATCAATAACCTTAAAGCTGCCCTTACCGCCATTCGTAATTTGGGTAGACATATAGAAGCCAACAGCGGTAATAAGCACCATAGGCTCGTAAGCCAGCATCTGCATCATTTCACGCTGTGCGCCCATTGTAGACATTGCCGAGTTGGAAGAGGTTGCGGCAAAAACAAGGAACATAGCAGCAGTAGAAAGAGAAAGGAAAACAAGAAGAATATCAACGCCTGCAAAGAAAAGCACGCCGGTTAATACCATTAAAAGAAGGAAACTGAAGGCAATAACAAATTGGCCGTGGTTTAAGGCTAAGGTTTCTTTAGAAAAAAGCTTTGCCACATCGTAAAAAGGCTGGAAAACCGAAGGGCCGCGTCTGCCCTGAAAACGGGCCGAAAGCTTGCGGTCAATTCCTGCAAGGAGTCCTGCAATAAGTGCTCCGAAAACAATATATAGAACAGCCGATAAAACTCTTAACATTACAGAACACCTCCTATGGTAAGTACTGCGCCGATTATAAAGCCTGCGGCCGCAATAGCGGTTGCAACATTCATAAGGCGGTCGGTACCGATAAGGTCGGAAAGATACCAGTTAGCGTGGTACATTGTACGCTCCTCATCGAATGCGCCAACATAGTGGCGTTCATCGCCCGTATCAATACCCGACATATAAATGGTTGTGGGCTTGGTTTTAACAAGGCGGGTTACAATAAAGCCTGCAACCATTACAAGGGCTAAAACAATAATCATAAATATAAGAATGAAAAGGTTTTCATCTGAAAGTACGGGTTTAAAGTTTGTTGTACCGTAAAGTGAGTTAACAATAGGTGTAACAAGACTGCCCGAAAGGAAGGGGAACACAAGGCAAAGGGCAACCATCATAATGGTGTGTCCACCAATGGAAATCCATTGGTCAAGGCTGGTTGTATCCTTTCTTCTGATGGTGGGGCGGGCATAAGCCAAAAGCTTACTAATCCACTTAGTCCAGTAGAACAGGGTGGTAGCCGAACCAAAGGCAAGCAGAAGCACAAGAATAATGTTTCCTGCATCAACAAAGGCCTGTAGTGCGCTCCACTTAGAAATAAGCATACCAAAGGGAGCAAGGTACATTCCTGCAATGCCTATTGTCATGGCAATTGCAAGCATTGGGTATCTTTTAATAAGACCGTGCATATCCTCAATGTTACGGCTGCCGGTTGTGTGCTCAACAGAACCAACTGTCTGGAAGAGCAGAGACTTAGAAACACAGTGGAACATCATAAGGAAGATAGCGGCCCAAATGGTTTCGTTAATACCAACACCGCAGCAGGCAACTATAAGGCCAAGGTTGGAAATTGTGGAGTAAGCAAGAACCTTTTTACCATCGGTATGTATAATTGCACGAATGGAAGCTACAAAGAATGTAAATCCGCCAATAAGGGCAACTGTAAGGCCAACAAGGTTTCCTGTCATGGCAGGAGCAATACGAATAAGCAGATATATACCTGCTTTAACCATTGTTGCCGAGTGTAACAGCGCCGAAGATGGTGTAGGTGCCACCATTGCGCCCATAAGCCAGCGTGAGAATGGAAGCTGTGCCGACTTAGTTAAAGCCGCAAGAGCAAGACAAATTAAGGGGATTACAATAACAGGGTCCTTAGATGCAACAAGGTCCTGAAGGTTGAATATGTGGAGTTTTAATGCCGAATAGCCAATAGCAGCCGCAAATCCAACACCGCCAAGAAGGTTCATCCAAAGTGCGCGGAAGGAGTTGTCAACAGCTTCCTTGGTTTTGGTGTATCCAATAAGCAGGAAGGAAACAACCGAGGTAATTTCCCAGAAGAAATACATCCAGATAAGGTTGGCAGAAAATACTATACCAAACATTGCACCAAGGAAAACGAAGAGCATTGCGCAGAAGAAGGAGCGTCTGTCCTTAACCTCAGCACCGTGATGGTGATGATAATCTTTAAGGTAGCCAACTGAATAAACACAAATAAGACCGCCTACAACCGCAATCATAAGACAAAGGATAAGTGTCAGATTGTCGCATAAAAGGTAGTCGTTAACTGCGTGGGCGTTGCCCGAAAGCTCCAGCCAGGCAATAAAGCAGGTTTGAACAATGCTAAGCAAAGCAGCATAATATTTCTTATACTTAAAGCTGAGGTAAATGATTATACCCATCAGTACAAACTCTACAGCCAGCATACCATAATTTATTGTGCCGACAATGTCAAAGCCACCCAGCATAAAATCAGCCGGAATAAAGCTTTGTTCCTTTCTAAAATTCATAACCGCAAAGGCAATGGTTGCCGCAATTATGAGCGCGCTGCTGATATAAACCGAAACTTTGCGAACCGAATTGTTCTTAACAAAAGCCTGAAACACAGCGGCAAGGAAAGGAAATAGGATTAAAAGTGCGATAAATAATTCCATAACCGTAACCTTTCTTTCGTGCAAATATTAATAGGAAAAACCCATAATATCCGCATTATAAAAATATTTATATATATAATACTTTTTTCGACAAGCCTTGTCAACAGTAGAATCGCATAATATTGATAATTTTTTAACAAACCTTTTTATATACTTTTACCACGGCCGATTGACTTAAAAAAATTAAGTAAAACCTTTCAAAAACAATTCAATTGATATTTAAAAACGGCATATTTGCAAAAAACAACCCCCGAATTTTTCGGGGGGTTGTTTTAGTAATCCTTCATATTTTTTATGTACTTAAAGGTTTCGGTCTCGCCCTTGTCGCGCAGCATAATAAGCAGTTCTTCAAGCTTGGCTGCCGTTTCCTTGTGCATTTTATCTCCCGCCCGGCCCCTTTTAAAGTAGTCAAATGGGTGGGAATCGGTGTATTTTTCTCCTTGGTATATTTTGCTGGCGGCAACGCGGTCGCAAAACATCTCTTTTAAAAAAACAAGGGGCATTTTCACCGGCTCATACATTTTGGTTGCAGGGTTAACATCGGTCCAATATTCGAAATGGTGGCGATTCCTGCCCTTGTGGTGCATCCAGGCCTTAGAGTACCCAAAAAGGTCTCGTTCCAGCTCGTTGGGGCTTCTTGTTCCCTGATAATACTTAATGCCGGGAATAAACTCGGCTGGGGAAAATTTGGAAAGGTCGTGCAACAGGCCGCGAAGCGGTATTCCTGCCTTAAAGCAGTGCACCATAACGGCGTGTCGGTGTTTTAAAATAACCGACAGGTGTTTTACAGGGTGTATCATAGCCTTAAGCCTTTATATCAAAAATTTGTTTTAGTGAGGCAAGCTTGGCTTCGGCATCGGCCTTGTCGTTTCCGCGAATACAGTAGTAAACCTTGCACTTAGGCTCGGTGCCCGAGGGTCTTATAGCAATAAAGCTGCCATCCTCAAGGTTGTAGCGCAGTACATTAGAGGGAACAAAGCCTGCGGGAGGATTTAAAAGGAAGTCCTCAACCGATGCAACCTTAATTCCTGCCGCCTCGCTAAGGGGATTCTTTCTCATATCATTAAGCAGCGCATTCATTTTATCGCTGCCATCAGCCCCTCTGAAAAATGTAGAGGACTGAGTATCAAGGTAGAAACCGAATTTTTCAGACAAATCATCAAGTACATCAACAAGTGTTTTGCCCTGCTTTTTATAATAATCGGCAGCCTCACAGAACATTAAAGAGGCCTGAACGGCATCCTTA
>JAGBGJ010000010.1 GCA_017936045.1 Clostridia bacterium | reverse complement strand
TGTATATCATCGCCGAAGGCGTATATCATCACACCTGTAGGTGTGTATTTCTGTCGGCTTGATGATATATAAAACTAAAGTTTTGATGATATGCAATTCCTTGCGAAATTGATGAGATGCAACGGCAAGCCGTTGATTTTTCACTGATTTTATGCTATAATGTATTCAAGAAGTGAATTATATGAAATTATTTAATTATTTTAAAACAAATGTAAGAAAATCCTCGGTTTTTAACCAGTTCTTTTTCGGACACGAATGACAAAAAGGATACTCAAACGAGTATCCTTTTTTATTTTATAAAACGGACTCGAACCCTAAATTTCAATAAAACTTCAATCTTCCTCCTGTACAATGTTTGTATAACGGTGCAGGAGGTGTTTTTATGTCAGGCCAGACCGTATTCAAAAGATACGAGCTGAAATATATGCTGTCTAACAAGCAAAAAGAAAAAATCGTTTCGGCCATGGCGCAGTATATGAAGCCCGATAAATACGGAAAAACCACTATCCGAAACCTGTATTTTGATACCGATACCTACCTTTTAATCCGCCGTTCTATTGAAAAGCCCACCTATAAAGAAAAGCTCCGAGTGCGAAGCTACAGCAGTGCGCAGGCCGAAAGCACGGTTTTCGTAGAGCTTAAAAAGAAATTCAAAAAGGTGGTATATAAGCGTAGGGTTCCCCTTAAAAACAGTGAGGCCATGGCCTGGCTGAAAGGGGAAAATCACCCCAAGGAAAACACCCAAATAGTAAAAGAAATTGACTATTTTATGCAGTTCTACGGCGCTTTGCACCCAACAGTTTTCCTTTCCTACGAGCGCGAGGCCTACTATTCAAAGGATGACACGGGATTTCGCGTAACCTTTGATGATAACATTCTTTGCAGGCAAGATAACCTATCCCTTGAGGCAGAGCCCTACGGCACACCCATTCTGCCAAAGGATAAGGTGCTTATGGAGATAAAATGCTCGGGTGGTATTCCGCTTTGGATGACCGAAATTCTATCTGCGGAAAAGATATACAAAACCCCCTTTTCAAAGTACGGCACAGCCTACAAAACTCTGATATTTCCCCAAAATCACAAATTAAACGCATATAATATGTTGGAGGTAACAAAAAATGCTTGAAAATTTATTTAAAGGTGTATTCGACAGTGATATAACAGCGGTTATAAGCGTAACCGATTTTCTGCTTTGCCTGGCAGTAGCGCTGGTTTCAGGGCTGTTAATGGCGCTGGCCTATATGTACCGCACGCGCTACACAAAAAGCTTTGTTGTAACTTTAGCTCTGCTTCCTGCGGTTGTTTGTGTTGTAATAATGATGGTAAACGGCAATGTAGGAACAGGCGTTGCTGTGGCAGGCGCATTCAGTCTTGTGCGTTTCCGCAGTGTTCCGGGCACCGCAAAGGAAATTTGCACCCTGTTTTTGGCAATGGGCGCCGGGCTTATAGCAGGTATGGGCTACCTTGGCTTTTCCTTGCTGTTTGCAGGGATTATGTGTCTTGTTTTTGTGCTGTATAACCGCTTGGATTTTGGCGCAAAAAAGAATTCTGCCATATTTAAAACCCTTACAATAACCATACCCGAAGATTTGGATTATTCGGGCGTTTTTGATGATGTTTTTGCCGAATTCACTCGTTCTTACGACCTTGTTCGTGTTAAAAGCACCAATATGGGAAGTATGTTCAAGCTTACATATAATGTAATGCTGCGCGATGCCACCCGCGAAAAAGAAATGATAGACAGTATCCGTTGCCGAAACGGGAATCTTGAAATTTCGGTTTCCAAGCAGGAAACAGGCGGTAACGAGTTATAAACGGGAGAGTAGTATGAAAAAAGCATTATCAGTTTTAATTGTTCTTGCCCTTTTACTGGCCGCGCTGGCGGGCTGTGGGGACAAAAAGGAACCGAGCACGGGCAGTTCAAACAGCAGCTTGGGAAGCAGTAGTAGTGCCGAACCGATAGATGTCGATTTTGCCGAAACCGATGCCGATATGTTTACCCAGCGGGACAGCAAAACCGACTATAACAGCGATACCGCTGTAACAATAGATTTGCTAGGCAGCACGGCCAAGGCTTCATCAAACAGTGTTAAAATATCGGGCTCTAGGGTTACGCTTACCGAGGAGGCCACCTATGTTATTTCGGGCGAGCTTACCGATGGTATGCTTATAGTTGATGCCCCCGATACCGCCAAGCTGCAGCTTGTGTTTAATGGTGTCGATATTAAAAGCCAAAGCTCGGCGGCCCTTTATATATTAGAGGCCGATAAGGTCTTTTTAACCCTTGCAAAGGGCACAAGCAACACCCTGGAAAATGGCGGCAGTTTTACCGCTATTGATGATAATAACATTGATGGCGCGCTCTTTTCCAAGCAGGATTTAACCCTTAACGGGGAAGGCGCCTTAACGGTTACTTCCCCTGCCGGGCACGGAATAGTCTGCAAGGATGATTTGGTTATAACGGGCGGAAATTATACCGTGAATTCTGCATCCCACGGGCTGGATGCCAACGACAGTGTAAGGCTTACAAATGCAAATTTAACAATAGATGCAGGTAAAGATGCCATACATTGCGAAAATTCCGATGATGCCGCACTGGGCTTTGTTTATATCGCGGGCGGCAGTGTTAAGGCCGAAGCCGAGGGCGATGGCATAGCCGCAGGCGCATATATGCAAATTACAAATGGCAGTATAGACCTTCTTGTAGGTGGCGGCAGCGAAAACGGCAGCAAGGCTCAGTCGGATTCCTTTGGCGGCTTTATGGGCGGCGGCAGGCCGGGTGGAATGAAGCCGAGAGCGGGGGATAGCACCGCTACAACAACCGATGAAAGCAGCACCAGTATGAAGGGCTTAAAGGCGGCAACCGGTATGCTGATTTCGGGCGGAAACATTACGGTGAATTCGGCCGATGATGCCCTACACTCAGATACCTCGCTTACCATAAACGGCGGCAGCTTTAAAGTATCCTCGGGCGATGATGCACTTCACGCCGAGGATACCTTAACCGTTACTGCAGGGGATATTGATATTTCCGAAAGCTACGAGGGTCTTGAAGCCCTGCATATTGATATCCGTGGCGGAAACGTTAAGCTAAAGGCAAGCGATGATGGTCTTAACGCCGCAGGCGGCACCGACCAAAGCGGAACCACGGGCGGCCGAGATGGTATGTTCGGCGGCATGGGTGGTCCTGGTGGTATGGGCGGCCACGGCGGAATGTCGGCAAACTCTAATGGAAGCATTAAAATTTCTGGCGGAACCCTTTATATAAATTCCTCGGGCGATGGCATAGATGCCAACGGCACCCTGGAAATTTCGGGCGGTCATACAACCGTTGTTGGCCCGACACAGGGGGATACCGCCACCCTGGATTACGATAAAAGCGCAGTAATTTCGGGCGGCACCTTTATCGGAACAGGCGCTTCGGGTATGGCGCAGAGCTTTAGTGAATCGGAGCAGGGCGTTGTTGCGGTTAGTGTTGGCAATATGGCGGCAGGAACAAAAATAATCCTTGCCGATAATAATGGAAAATCTGTTATTGAACACACCCCCGAGCTGAATTTTGCGGTGGTTATTCTCTCTGCCCCCGAAATTGAAAAAGGGGAAACCTACACCATAACTGTGGGCACCGAATCGGCCGAATTCGAAGCCGAATAATTATAAAAAATATAAGCAAAGGGCAGGTCGGCATAATGCCGCCCGCCCTTTAATTTCGCTGTGCTGTTTATTGACATTTAAGCAACCTTGTGCTAAATTTATTCTTGTTGAAATGCAACAAGCTAAGGAGAAATTATGCCCAAAAAAGCTTTAAGTCCGCTCAGGTGGGTTCGCCTGGATAACGCGGCAAAAATATACCCTGCCGCAAGGCGCAAAAATTGGAGTAACGTTTTCAGGCAATCGGTAACCCTTTTCGAAAATGTGGATACAAATATTCTGAAATCAGCCTTAGATATTACGGTAAAACGCTTTCCATCTATTGCGGCACGCCTTAGAAAAGGCGCATTTTGGTATTACCTACAGCAGGTAGAGCAGGCCCCCGACATACGCGAGGAATACAGCTATCCGCTTACATATATGAGCAAGGAAGAAACCCGCAATTGTGCCTTTCGCGTAATAGTTTTCGGCAGCCGAATTGCCGTGGAGTTTTTCCATTCTCTTACCGATGGCACAGGCGCGCTTATTTTTCTTAAAAATCTGGTGGCGGAGTACCTTGAACAAAAATATAATATTGAAATTCCTTTAGAAAACGGAATATTAGACCGTACTGCACCCCCAAGCGAGGAGGAACTGGAAGACTGCTTCCCCAAAAATGCAGGACCTGTGGCATATAGCCGCAAGGATACCGATGCCTGGCATATGTACGGCGAGCCCCAAAGAGATGGTTTTTTAAATCTAACCTGCTTTAAAATACCCGTTAAAGAGGCGCTGGCTTTGGCCCATAAATATGATTCCACCTTAACGGTATTCATAAGCGCGGTTATGATGAAGGCACTGGCAAATCTTCAAAACGAAAAAAATCCCAACATTCGCCGCCAAAAGCGTATAAAGCTGCTTATTCCCGTTAATCTGCGCCAGCTGTTTGAAAGCCGCACGCTAAGAAACTTTGCAATGTATGTTGTTCCCGAAATGGATACCCGACTTGGGGAATACTCTTTGGAAGAAATCTGCAGTTTAATAAAACACAAAATGGGGGCCGAAATTACAAAAAAGCATATGAGCAGCGTTATTGCAACCAATGTTAACGATGAGCAAAACCCCGTGCTGAGACTTGTTCCGCTACCCATAAAAAATATGGTTATGAAGGCGGTTTTCAACAGTGTTGGAGAAAGAAAATCCTGCCTGACTCTTTCTAATATCGGCCAGGTAAAGGTGCCCGATATAATGGCAAAGTATATAAAACGCTTTGATTTTATTCTTGGCGTGCAGGCGGCAGCCCCCTATAACTGCGGTATGCTTTCTTTTGGGGATACCGTTTATATGAATTTTATTCGCAACACAAAAAAAGCCGAGCTTGAACGACACTTTTTTGCCGTATTGCAGGGCTTAGGACTTTCCGCTACTGTGGAAAGCAACAGAAACGAGAGGTAAATATGTACTGTATAAAATGTGGAGTAGGGCTTGAAGCTACCGAAAAGAAATGCCCTCTTTGTAATACCGAGGTTTGCCACCCCGACTTTATGCAACCCTCAGCCGAACCGCTGTATCCAAGCGGCAGACTACCAAAAAGTGGCTCGGGCAAAATGGCCTTTAACGGCGCGGTAATAATTTTGTTTTTTATACCGCTGCTTATTTGCTTTTTTGCCGATATTTCCATTAGCGGAAGACTCGAATGGTTTGGGTATGTTGCAGGAGCCTTAGCGGTGGCGTATGTTTCGTTTGCCCTGCCGCTGTGGTTTAAAAATCCAAATCCCGTTATATTTGTGCCCTGTAGCTTTGCTTCGGCCGCGCTTTATCTTATGTATATTAATTTAGCCACGCAGGGCGATTGGTTTTTAAGCTTTGCCCTGCCGGTAACGGCAGTAATTTGCCTTATAACCAGCACGGTTGTTACACTTTTGCATTATTTGCGCAGGGGCAGGCTTTATATTCTTGGCGGCGCCTTTATGGCTTTGGGCACGGCTATGCTGCTTATTGAATTTTTAATAGGCCTAACCTTTAAAATAGGTTTTATCGGCTGGTCGGTTTATCCGCTGGTTGTTCTGGCGCTGTTTGGAGGCCTGCTGATTTTCTTGGCGCTAAACCCCACCGCACGCGAAATATTAGAAAGAAAACTGTTTTTCTAACTTGAGGTTTTTATTCCTTATCGGGTTGTTGACCATCGTGCGCAAGCCATTTACACTCGGTAATTTCCATATTGGAGAATGTTGCTTTAAAGGATGAGTTTTCCGCACTGCAAGCGTAAACACCAAACTGAATTGTATCTTTTACATTAAACATGTGGCAAATACGCATCTGTTTAAAATTCACACCATCTGCTGAATTTTCAATGCAAAAATCATCATCTCTGCGGCTTAAACGGAACCATACCGACTTAATTTTTGCATCAACATCAACCGAAGACCAATCCGAATAGCCATTGTTTGTTACAACGCTACCAAGGCGCTGGATATTTTCGTTTTCGTACTCCATTGATGCTTTAAGCCAATTTTCGCTGTCAAGATACATAACAACTCCGCTTTGGTCATAACGTACTTTTGTATCAAACTCTGTTTTAACCACAAAAGAAAAGTATTTTTCATCGGTTTCCATTTGCAAAACAGGTGCGTTGTCGTTTCTGAAATGATAATATGTTCGTTGCCACAAATCAGTATGCGGTTCGGTAATCATTTCGATTTTGTTTTCTGTAATTGTGTATTGTTTTGGAGCCCTTGTCCACTTCATATTTTTTGTGTTGATTTTCATTTTAAACACCTCCGCAAAGTCCATTTTGATATGTTATTGATAGCCAATTTCTTCAATAATGTCTTTAACTAATTTATTGGAATCGGCATCTGTTTCTGCATATATTACAGTATTTCCTACCCTTGTACATACAGTATAGAAATTATCGTGCTTTACCCAACAAACCGTATAATTGGATACCGAAGAACGGTATTCTTGGTTTGTGCCTTTTGTTCCGAAACGACCACTATCATATCTTAGGTAATTCCAATAAGAAATTCGTGCAGCATGAGCAGATTTGTCATCCTCAAAAATAAAAAAGTTAAAATCAATCCCAAAGTCCGGATTTATAAAAGTTAGTGCCTTTTTGAGAGTTTCGCCTTTATTATCATTCCGCTCTTTCCATGCAGCTTTAAACATTTCAGTTGTATCAGTGGGGGTAATTCCTTTGTTTTCAACTGCTGTCCAAACTTGTTCATAAGTTGCGACAGTTTTTGGTTGTCCATTTATATAAAAATATAGTAAAATACCACCTAAAAGTAAAACCACAACTACTGGAATTAAAATCAGTTTTAAATTTGTCTTAATCAATTCAAAATTTATTTTATTACTCATTAAACAATCACCACTCTACAAGTTTTATTTATCGGTTAGCAGTATTATATCATAGTTTACTCTATTATTAAATAGGTTATAAAAAAATACCCGCAGTTGGGACACACTCTATGTAGTGTGTCCCTATGCGGGTATTTTTACTGTTTTTTGTTATTCAACCTCAACGGTGCCGTCGGCTTTAACGGTAATTTTCATTCCATCCTTAACATAGTCTAAAAACTCATCGCCAAGGCAGTCGATAACCGGCATTGTAATGTTATCCACCCAAACATCGGCAAGCACAGCGCCTGCAGCGGCAAGGGAATCAATATGGTTGGCAAAAAGCATACAAGCGGGGTTTTTCTCCATAGCACAAGCGCAGTAGAGCACAAGTCCGCCTGTGGTAGAGCCAATGGTCTGAGGCAGGCAAAGCGCCTTACCCAGCATAGATTTTCCGTGAATATCGGCGTTATTCTGGTCGCCGCATTTTACCTCTTTGTCGCCAAACTGAAGCGCCATCTGGAATGATGCCAGGGTATTAAAGCCCTCCTTGGAAACAAGCGCTTCGGCAGTAACCTCACCGGGGGTTACAACTCTTCCTTTAAACTGTTTCATTAGTTCTTACCTCCTGTGATAGCTTCTAAAATTTGGGCATCGGTATAATAGCGCGCGCTGGTGTAGGTGCGCAGCTTGTTAGAGGAAGTTATAACCGGCATTGTTTTGCAAAGCGGGTTATTCATATACATAAGCGGGCAAATGTAAGAGGTTACAACACCCGTTGCCTCTAACTTCTTGGCATATTCGGTATTGTTAAATACCTCAAGCACGCCGGGAGCAGCAGTGAAAACGGTTGGAATGGTAACCTTTTTCTTGCCGTTTTTCTCTAATGCGGCTACAACGTTTTCGGTCCAGCTTTTAAGCTGTTCTAAGGATAAATGGGGGCAGCCCACAAAGCAAAGCTTTGGTTTGGCATTGGGGTTCTTCCAAACAACGGGGTAGTTTGCCTGAACGCGCTCAAGCTCGGCATCATCAATAATATATTCGCGTGCGCCCTCGGCAATAAGTGCGTTGCCCTGCTCCTTGGCTTCGGGGGTAAGGTTTTCAATGTGGTAAAGTCCAACAGCACCGTTAGAGGCGGTTGCCGCACCAAAGTCCTTAAGGTAGGCGCAGGCCGAGTCGTTCAGCTCATCGCCAATCCACTTATCAAGGCCAACAACAAAGGGAACATCCTCCATAACCTTCATACCAATGGCCGAGCCGAGAAGCTGTGCTTCGGGCTTTTTGGTGGTTTCAACCTTTATAACCCAGGTAGCTTTTCTGCCCTCATCGGTTAAAAGGCCAAAGTAGGGAACATAACCCACAATAGAGCCCATAATATCAATAATGCCAGAGTTACGGTTACATCTTGCGCCAAGCACAGAGTTGGCGTAAACAACGGCGGAAGATTCGGCCCAGGAAAGCACATCGTCCTTTTTAGGTTTGTTGCCAACCTCATCAAGGTAGCAGGCGCAGCTGAAGGCATTTTTATCTAAAAGGCCAAGGCTTTCCAGCTGTTTTTCATAGAAATCCTGCTTTGTGTACATAAAATTCTTGAAGACAAAGTTCTGCAGGAATGATGCAGGAACATTTTTGTCCAGCGGTCTAGGGTCTACCGAGAATTTTTGAGCCGAGGCAACGCCGCTGTCAAGCAGCTGCTGCATAAGGTCATAAACGGGGGACATAACCTTAAGACCAAAGGATGTTACAAGGTGGTTGTATTTTGAAGTGATAGGCACTAACTTTTCGGCCTCAAAGGCATCGCCGTACATAACAAGGGTTTTCATAACCTTTGCCATTGTTTCGCCCTTTTCGCCATCAAGTATAGCCTGCTGTTCGGGAGTTAAAAGCATAATAATATATGTCCTTTCCAAAATTAAGATTTAGTTGTTAAAGAATAAATAATAAAGAATAAATAATAAAACCGGTGTGCCTTCGGCACAAATATTAGTTATTTATTTTCTTTTGCAGTGTTTATGGTGGAGATAAGAATTTTCTTAATTTCCAAGCAGTCATTAACAAGGGATATCTTTTCTTTTTCTGTAATAAAATCAGATAAATATAAAAGATTCAACCAATACTCCGTTTCGGCAGTTTCTTTAAGTGAAATATGTAGCTTTGCAATGAAATCCGCTTTGCTTATTCCGTAAACTGCTTCATTTGCATTTGCGCCAATAGAAGTTGCAGAGCGAATTATTTGATTAGAAATAATATCTTCGTGCTTTTCAGTGATTAAATATTTGTAAAGCTTCATAATTCTTGCGGCAACATGCAGAGTTTTATCTAAAAGTATATTGTTATCCTTCATTTTTTCTTTCTTCTTTTTTCTTTATTATTTGTATGAAACTGCAACTACAGTTTCATACACACATCCCAAGCTCCCCAAATTACTGTGCGTAAATTTCCAACGCTTGCGGCATCGCCAATAATGTGAACCTTTTTGCTCTTTTTAAATACGGGGGCAGGGTTATATCCAACAGAAAGAATTACAGAATCGGTAGCAACGTTTATAAGGTCGCCGCTCTTATCCTTAAGGGTAACAAAGCCTTCGCCAATTTCCACAAGTGAGGTTTCAAGATGTACCGAAACGCCGTTTGTTTTAAAGAAATCACGAAGATAGCTTGTGTTTGCAAGGCAAACGCCGGGTGTAGTGATAAGGTCATCCTGCATTTCACCAATGGTGGGCTTTTTGCCGTTTAAATAAAGGTCGTAAGCAATTTCGCAGCCGGTAAGTCCGCCGCCAATAACTACAACATTTTCGCCAACTGTCTTGTTGCCAAGCAGGTAATCAACTGCCTCAACTGCTGTATCGGCTCCCTTAATGGGAATATTCTTGGCCTTAGCGCCTGTTGCAACAATAATTTCATCGGCATCAAGCTCATTAATGTTTGTGATTTCGGTGTTAAGCTTAACCTCTATCGGGTACTTTGTAATCTCCCTCTTATACCAGGCGATAAGGGCTCTGTCCTTTTCCTTAAAGGAGGGGGCTGCAGCCGCAACAAACACACCGCCGAGTGAATCGGTCTTTTCATAAAGGGTAACCTTGTGGCCGCGCTTGGCAAGCAGAATAGCTGCCTCCATACCACCTATACCACCACCGATAACGGCAACAGTTTTAGCCTTTTTAGCAGGCTTAATATAATATTTTTTAGACTGCATTGTTTCGGGGTTAAGCGCACAGCGGGCAAGACCCATTGTATCGGTTAAATCCTGAGTATTTGCGTGTCCCTTAGAGGAGGAAAAATTAAAGCAGCCTGCGTGGCAGCAGATACAGGGCTTAATGTCATCTAAGCGGTCTTCAATAAGCTTGGTAATCCATTCGGGGTCGGTTAAAAACTGTCTGGCAACGCCAACAGCATCAATTTTGCCCTCAGCCACCGCCTTAGCGCCAACCTCGGCATCCATTCGGCCTGCGCAAACAACGGGAATATCAACAAACTGCTTAATGTGTGCAACATCCTCTAAATTGCAGTTTTCGGGCATATACATGGGTGGGTGAGCCCAATACCAGGAATCGTAGGTGCCGTTATCGGCATTAAGCATATCGTAGCCTGCATCCTGAAGATACTTTGCAGCCCTTTCAGATTCAGCCATATTACGGCCAACCTCTTCGTATTCCTCGCCCGGCATTGCACCCTCGCAAAAGCCCTTCATTTTGGATTCAACCGAGTAGCGGAGCGATACGGGGAAGTTTTCGCCGCACACCTCTTTAATAGCCTTAACAACCTCGGCCGCAAAGCGGTAGCGATTTTCAAAGGAGCCACCGTATTCGTCGGTACGCTTGTTAAAGAACTCAATAGCAAACTGGTCTAAAAGGTAGCCCTCGTGAACGGCGTGAACCTCAACACCATCAACCCCTGCATCCATACAAAGCTTTGCGGTTTTTGCAAAGGCCTCAATAATTTCCTCAATCTGGTGCTTTGTCATTTCGGGGCAGATAATATCGTGCGCCCAGCGTGAGGGCTGGGGAGAGGGGGAGGCAAGCTCGTGTGAGGTATCAATAATAGGCTTAACTATTGCCCTTGTAATTTTGTTTTTATGTAAGGGGGCCACAAGTTCGGTAATAGCCCAGGAGCGGCCCATACCTGCAGTAAGCTGAACAAAAAGCTTTGCGCCTGTTTTATGAATTTCATCCATAAAATCTTTAAGCTCTTCAAACATTTTGGGGTTTTGCCAAAGCCACTTGCCCCAAAATGTATCGCGCAGGGGCGCAATACCGGGAATAATAAGACCAACATTGTTGTTGGCGCGCTCTAAGAACAGCTTTGCTGCCTCTTTATCGAAATGGCATCCGCCAAGCTCAAACCAACCAAAAAGCGAGGTGCCGCCCATTGGACACATAACAATTCGGTTTTTGATTTCAACATCGCGAATTTTCCAAGGGGTAAACAGCGGGTCGAATGTTTTGTTTCGTTCACTCATACTAAAAAACCTTTCTGTTGTTTTTTGCAGAAAAAAGCCCTGCAAATTTCCTAAATTATACCATAGAATTATATGTAAAGTCAATTAAAGAGATTTGCTCTTGCCTTATGATAAACGATGGTGTAAAATATTTTTAAAGGTGGTGTTTTTATGGAGCTTTCAGCAAACGAAATTTTAGAAAAACTTGATTATTTGCTCGGTAAAAATGATTATTCAGCTGCCAAGGAACACCTGCTAAACACCCTTTCGGCCGCCATGGCCGAGGGCGATGAAAAAATCAAAATCCTGCTTTTTAACGAGCTTATGGGACTTTGCCGAAAGCTCGGCCAAAGGGAGGAAGCGCTGGACTACACTAAAAAAGCCCTTGTCCAAATAGAAAAAATGGGCATTGCCGAAAATATCGGCGCCGCCACCACATATCTTAACTGCGCCACTGTTTACAAGGCTTTTTCAAATCCGCAAGGCGCTATTTCACTTTTCCAAAAGGCAGAAAGAATTTACACTAAAAGCCTTAAGCCTTCTGATACCCGTTTTGGCGGGCTTTATAACAATATGGGGCTTGCGCTTGTTGACCTTAAAAGATTCAGCGAGGCGGGGGCCTGCTACCAAAAGGCCCTTTCGGTTATGCAGCAAAATGCGGGTAAGGAGCCGGAGCAGGCCATAACCTACCTTAATTTAGCCTCGGCTGCCGAGGCCGAGCTTGGTCTTGAAACGGCCGATGTTAAAATTAACGAGTATTTATCCATAGCACAGCGGCTTTTGGATATTGGTAAGGATAGGCAGGATGGCGAATATGCCTTTGTTTGTGATAAATGCGCCTCGGTATTCGGGTACTACGGCTATTTTGCCTATGAAAACGAGCTTATAAGCCGTAAAAGGAGAATTTATGAAAGGGCTTGAACTGTCTGAAAGGTTTTATAACGAATACGGAAAGCCCCTGCTCGAGGGCGAATTCAGCCACCTTTTGCCATATCTTGCCGTAGGCCTTGTGGGTAGCGGTTCGGAATGCTACGGGTTCGATGATGAGCTATCGTTCGACCACGATTTAGAGCCTGGCTTTTGCATATTTTTGCCCGATGAAGACACTTTAAGTCGTAAGGATGCCTTCCTGCTTGAAAAGGCCTACGCCAAGCTTCCGCGGGAGTTTTTGGGCTATAAGCGAAGCGGAGTAGCAGCAGTTGGCGGAAGCAGGCAGGGGGTTATACGAATTTCCGATTTTCTGGCCGCAAAAACGGGCAACCCAACGGGGAACTTAACCCCGCAGGAGTGGTTTTCGGTGCCCGAGTTTTCACTGCTTGAGGTAGTTAACGGTAAAATATTTTTCGATAATTTCGGGCTTATTACCAAGGCCAGAGAGCAGCTTTCTTACTACCCCGAGGACATAAGGCTTAAAAAGCTTTGCGGTCACCTGCTTTTAATGGGGCAGGCAGGCCAGTACAACTATCCGCGGTGCATTAAAAGGGGAGATACCGCGGCGGCACAGCTTGCCGTAATAGAATTTACAAAAAGTGCCCTGCAGGCCTTGTTTTTGCAGGAAAAAAGGTATATGCCTTATTATAAATGGAGCTTTCGCGCCCTAAGGGAAATATCCCCACAGCACAAAGAGACTGCCGATATGCTTGAATTCCTTATTTCAAGCGGCAACAGCCCCGAAACGGCCGCAAAAAAGGCCGAAACGGTAGAAAAGCTGTGCCAAAAAATCGGGCAAAATCCCGCCTGTAGCATGGAAGAACAGGCCTATTTATTAAACGCAAAAATAAAGGATAACGAAATCAGAAATCTTCATATCCTTTACGGAGTATAACGGAGGAAAAAATTATGAGCAAAATTTCCCAGATTGATAAGAATTTTGAAATTAAAGCGCCAAGCACAAGGCAGGATACCGTTTTTATAAACGCTACCGACCCTGCATTTGAAATTAACGGTGTTTATTATGAGGATGGTAAATTCCGCCGCCTGCCCGAAGAGGTTGCAAAGGAGGTTAGCTGGGGAGTTCTGGGGCTAAGCACAAACACCGCAGGTGGCCGACTTCGTTTTAAAACCAACAGCAGCTATATAATTCTTTACGCAACACTTGGTGAAATCGGTAAAATGCCCCACTTTGCACTAACAGGCTCGGCAGGGTTCGACCTCTACCAAAAGGAAGAAGAGGGATACACCTATCGCGGCACCATTGTCCCCGCATTTGATGTTACCGATACCGTTAGCGGAATTGTCGATTTCGGCACGAATGAGCTGCGTGAAATCACAATAGATTTTCCCCTTTACAGTGAGGTTTGCGAGCTACACATAGGTCTTCAAAATACCGCCACCATCGAAAAACCCACACCATATAAAAACGAAAAGCCGGTAGTTTTCTACGGCTCCTCCATAACCCAGGGGGGCTGCGCTTCAAAGGCAGGTACCTCTTACGAGGGCTTCCTTTCCCGCTGGCTTGATATTGATTACATAAATCTTGGCTTTTCGGGCAACGCCAAGGCCGAAGATGAAATGATAGACTATATTAAAAACCTTGATATGTCGGTATTTGTGTACGATTACGACCACAACGCGCCCAGTGTAGAGCATCTTCGCGCCACCCACGAAAAGATGTTTAAGGCGGTAAGAGAGCAAAACCCAACCTTACCTATAATTATGATGTCAAGGCCTAAGGTAAACCTTAGTAGTGAGGAAAAGCAAAGGCTTGAAATTATAACCGCAACCTACCAAAATGCACTGGCGGCAGGGGATAAAAACGTATACCTTGTAACAGGGCCCCAGCTTTTGGCAATATCGGGGGATGATGGCACGGTAGATGGCTGCCACCCCACCGACTTAGGCTTTTATTCAATGGCAAAAGCCCTATGCGGTCTGCTTAAAGAATAGCTATAAAAAAACAACCTCTCGCCCGAGAGGTACTTTTTTTACCAGGTTAAGGTATTGTTTGTAAAGGCCTTTTTAAAGGAGTTAAGCTGTCCGTATTCGCCCTTCATATATTCGCCGTCGCCCGAATAATCCAGCTGCTTTTCTTCAAGCTCTAAAATTCGGTCAAGCTTGCCCTCGGCAAAGGCTTCAAGCCTTTTAATGCAGTGCTCGGTGCGAACTATCATACCGCCAACGCGAATGTCCTGAACATCAAAGCCCTGGGGCTTGTTTTCGCGCATCCACTGTGTCTCAAAGGCGGCATAAAACTCCTTCATTCTGCGAAGCAGCAGTTTGGCATCCTTTATAATGGCTTTAATTTCGGCCATATCGCGGTGCTCGTAAGCGGGGCGCAGGCGAAAACGGATGTCCGATTTAATTGAAACCACCCTGCAAAGCGCAGCCAGTGTGTTAAAGAGATAACCCCATTCCTCATTTTTGGTGTATCGGCTAAGTCTACGGGCCAGGGCGGCAAATTCCTTGGCCGAAGTTTCCTTAATATATCCATCCATTTTGCCGTTGAATAAATCGTTATAGAAAATGTATTTTGCAGGGTTCTCTATGTCCTTGCCTGCAAGGTCAAGGGCTAAAAAGGCATCCATAGAAATACCGAATTCAGCCTTAAACTTTTCCTTTATGCTTTTCATACTGCGGTTGCCACGGGCATACTCGGCTGCATAAAACATACTTGGCACAATGGCAAATTTAGAACATTCGGCAGTGTCATCTCCCCAAATGGTAAAGAAAACATTCTCCACCCCGTGCTTTTCACATTGGCTGAGAGCCGCCTTGGTTGTTTTTATAGAAAATACATTGTTTGGCGAAAATCCGTGCCAGGTCCAAAAGCCGCCTGCAAACCAGGTGCCTTCTTTAATTTTGCGGTGGGCGCGAAGCATAGCATTATAGTGATTTTTATCGGTAGAATAATAATCCCAGTAGCAAAGCTTAACATTTTCGGGAATAAGGGCCTTAATTTCATCAGGTACGGTAATGTTGGCGTTGTAATAATTGCCCTTTGTTGCAAGGCGGAAGAACATATCCGACCACATTGTAACCTCAAAGCCGTATTTTTTTGCAATTTCTGCCACGCGGGTAAGATGTTCAATAATCAGCTTTGTTCGGTCAACCTCGCCGTGCAAATCGTAATATTTTCCGCGGCCAACCATATGCGCCTCATCCATACCTATATTAATATGTCGGGCAGTAAGGGCGGCGGCAAGGCTTTTGAACATATCCTCAATAAGGGCGTAAACATTTTCATCCCCAATAAGCAAAATGTCATTGGTATCCACCATACCGCGGAAGATTGGCATATCAACAATGGCGTTAAGGTGGGCCAAGGTTTGAATACAGGGGATAACCTCCATACCGCGTGCGGCGGCATAGCTGTCAATTTCTTTTAGCTCTGCGGCAGTATACCTGCCCCTACCGTGGCCGAAATATTGGTTGCTGATTTCGTAGGTGTCCTCCATATAAAGCAACAGGGTGTTATAACCCAGTTTAGCAGTTATATCTATCCACTTTTTAACCACCTCTGGCTGCATAACCGCATTACGGGAGCAGTCTATCATTGCGCCAAAACGGGTAAATTTAATACTATTTTCCATATTTTATGGCACCTCTTTTACCAAAATGATTTATAGTGTATAAATAACATAAAAAGCGGGCAAAGTCAATGAAAAATAGTATAAAATTACTTGTAATATACAAAAACGTATGCTATAATTACAGTGTTTAAAATATTATAAGGGGAGGTTTTTTAATGCCGAATAAAAAAGGCGGAATAACCCTTGCGGGCAACATTTTAACCGATGTTGTTAAAACGGTTGATTGCTACCCCAAAATAGGAATGCTTGCCAACATTAGTGATGTTAGTCGTGCGGTTGGCGGCTGTGTGCCCAACACGGGTATAGACCTTAAAAAGATTGACAGCAGCCTCAGGGTTACAGCCATAGGCAAAATCGGTAACGATGAGGGCGGAGAGTTCCTGCTGAGCGAGTTCGATAAATACGGGCTCGAGCGCGACAAGGTTAAGGTATCACCTACAAAGCCCACCAGCTTTAACGATGTTATGAGTATGCCCTCGGGCGAGCGCACCTTCTTCCACGCGCGCGGCGCCAACGCCGAATTTTCGCCGCAGGATATTGATGTTGCCGCTCTTGACTGCGATATTTTCCACATTGGCTACATACTTTTGCTTGATGCAATGGACAAGGCAGATGAAACCCACGGCACAGTTATGGCTGGCCTTTTAAAGGCTGTGCAGGAAAGGGGAATTAAAACATCAATAGATGTTGTAAGTGATTCTACCGCCGACTATAAGGCAAAAATAATTCCTGCCCTGCGCTACAGCAACTACGCCATTATGAACGAAATCGAAAGCGGAATGATTACCGACCTTGACCCCTACAATAAAGACGGCACATTAAATATTCAAAACATCCGCAAAACAATGGAAACAATGGCTTCGCTGGGCGTAAAGGATAAAATTATTGTTCACTGCAAGGAAGCAGGCTTTTGCTTTGATGTAAAATCGGGTGAGTTCACCGCATCCCCCTCTCTTAACATTCCAAAAGGGGAAATAAAGGGAAGCGTTGGTGCGGGCGATGCCTTTTGTGCAGGCGCGCTTTACGGAATTTATAATAATTTTTCCGATAAAGAGATACTTGATTTCGCATCAAGCGCCGCCGCTTGCAACCTGTTTGCCGAAAATTCAATAGATGGAATGAAATCGGCAGAAGAAATAAAAAATATGGCCGCTAAATACGGCAGAAAAGAGATAAAGCTATGTTAGTAAACCTTAATGATGTACTTAAAAAAGCTCAGGCAGAGCATTACGGAGTTGGCCTCTTCAACACAACAGATACCGATATGGCCGAGGCTGTAATTGCCGCCGCAGAGGAAATGAATTCTCCCGTTGTTATCGGCACAGCCGAGGTACTGCTCCCTTATGGCGAACTTAAGCTTATTGCCCCTTCTCTTAAGGCTTTGGCCGAGCGCGCAAAGGTTCCCGTAGTTCTCCATTACGACCACGGCCTCACCTTCGACCGCTGTATTGAAGCCTTAAAGCTTGGTTTTTCCAGCATTATGTTCGATGGCTCTGCAGGGGATAACGAAGAAAACCTTAAGGACACCGCCGAAATAGTTAAAATTGCTCATTCCTTCGGCGCTTCGGTAGAGGGCGAAATCGGTCACGTTGGTCAGGCCGCTACAGGCGATGGCGAGCATACCGATATGTACACCACCCCCGAAGAGGCTAAGTCTTTTGTTGAGGCTACCGGCGTTGATGCACTTGCAATTGCAATCGGTACCGCACACGGTGCATACAAAACCGCACCAAAGCTTGATATTGGCCGCCTTAAGGAAATCAGAGCTACTATAGATACACCCCTTGTGCTCCACGGTGGTTCTGGCCTTAGCGATGATGATTTTAGAAATACAATTGCCGGCGGAATTGCCAAGGTTAACATTTTTACCGACCTTTGTGTTGCCGGTGCAGAGGCTATGAAGGCTGGTATTAACGCCGGTTACGAATACCTAGCTATTAGAAATCTTAAGGTTGAGTACATAAAGAAGGCCGTTATTAAGAAGATGGAGCTTTTCGGCTCTAAAGGAAAGGCATAAGGTGATAATATGAATGTTTTAGCTATTTCTTGTCATCCCGACGATATGGAAATTTCCTGCGGCGGAACACTGCTTAAATGCTTAAAGCGCGGCGATAACGTAACCGTTTGCCACGTTGCTAACGGAGATATGGGCCACGTTGTAATTATGCCCGAGGAGCTTCGCCTTGTAAGAGCTGAAGAGGCTCAAAACGCAGGCAAGCTTGGCGGACTTAAGGTTGTTACCTGCGATATCGGCGACCTTCGCGTTAACGGTAGCGACAGAACCCAAATTGATACACTCGTTAAAATTATCCGCGAAGCCGACCCCGATTTAATTATTACACATGCACCTAACGACTATATGTGCGACCACGTAGAGGTTTCAAAGCTTGTGCAAAACGCTTCCTTCTCGGCATCCTGCCCACACTATGAAATGGATTTAGGCCCTGCTTGCAAGGTAACACCTCTTTTCTATATGGAAAACTACCACTGCGTAGATTGCGAGCCTACCGAGTATGTAGACATTACCGATGAGCTTGAGCTTAAACTTCAAATGCTGGCCGAGCATAAAAGTCAGGTTGTTTGGCTTAAAGACCACGACAACAGCGATGTGCTTGAAGATACACGCGCCCTGGCCCGTGTTCGCGGCATACAGTGCGGCGTAAAATACGCCGAAGGCTTCCGTCAATTTTTGGCAGCAGACCGCTTAACAGTTAAGCGTATGCTTCCCTAACAGATAAAAACAAAAAGGAGATTTTATTATGGATTTTAATTCAACAGTAAAAGGCTCAGCACTCGAAGGCTTCTATCCTGCAGGATGGGATTTCGAAAAAATCGATGCCTGCATCGGCGCACCCGAAACCATTACCGACCATCAGGCTCATTGGAATAAGGGTTTCACACCCATTAAGTGCGATAGCCTTGGTGAATTCGAAACCTATATGGGACACGAAATTGCAATGCAAATTAAGCTTGCTAAGGAAAGAGGCGAGCAAATTGCTTTTATTCTTCCCGTTGGCCCTATGGGTATGTACAAATGGGTAGTTTACTTCCTTAAGGCTTGGAACGTTTCCTGCGAACATGTTCACACCTTTAATATGGATGAATGGGCAGATGCTGATGGCAACACCCTTCCTGCCGACAACACAGGCGCATTCAAATACGCAATGGAGCAGGCACTTTTCGGTCCTCTCGGCGAGCTTACCGTTCCCGTATCTCAGCGCAACTTTGCACTTAAAGACAACCTTCCCACCTACCCCGAAAAAATTGCCAAGTTAAAGGCAGAGGGCGCAAAGCTTGTACTAGTTTACGGTATCGGCAGAATGTGCCACATCGCTTTCTGGGAGCCCACCTTTGCAGCCGACTATGACAGCGCTGCTGAATGGGAAGCCGCACCCTACAGAATCGGTGCTAAAATTCACCCCTTAACCGTTGAACAGAATGCTCTTACTTCCTTTAAGTCAAGAACTCCTCTTGTTCCTTGCCGCGCTAACACAATCGGCCCCGGAATCTTCCTTAAGGCCGACTACGCTATCGGCGGTGCAGATGGAACCCTCGGCCGCGGAATGCAGTGGCAGGGCCTTTCTCTTTGGATGACACTCCGCCACGAAAAAACTCCTTGGATAACCTCTACATATATTCCCACCATCCCCGGCAAGCTTTTCTTCCTTAAGGAACTTGCAGGTCCGCTCGAGGCTGAATGTAACTAATAAAGTTAAATCTTCAAGGGCTAATGCTTCGGCATTAGCCCTCTTTACTTGACAAAAGCGGTAGTTTAGTATATCATAGTGAAGAATAATATAGGAGCCGTGAGTAATGAAAATAAGAATTGCCCAGCTTAATATAGAAATATTAAACCGCGGTAAGTATCTCGAAAAGCTTTGCAAAAAGTATATTTCGGAATTCGATAAGGCCGATATTACAGTAGAGGTAACAGAAGATGAAATTGCGGCAGAGCAAACTGCAAACTTTCCGGCCGACTACTGTGAGGCTATTGCAGTTTACCGAAAAATCGGGGCCGCATTGCCCGCCTTTAACGGTTTTATTCTTCACGCCGCAACCTTCCGCTATAAGGATAGGGTAATTGCCCTGCTTGCCACCCCGGGCACAGGCAAAAGTACCCATATGGGCCATTGGATTTCCCTTTTCGGTAGCGAAATTGAGGTTATCAATGGCGATAAGCCCATTGTAAGGCTTTTTGACAATATCCCGTTTGCCTTTGGCACCCCATGGTGCGGAAAAGAGGGACTGTCTAAAAACACATCAGCCCCCCTAACCGATATCTGCTTTATTGAAAGAAGCGAAGAAAACCAAGCCGTAAGGCTTTTGAATGAGGAAATCGCGCTAAGGCTTTTAAACCAAGTTGCCATACCTAACGGCAGCGCAAATATTATAAAAACACTAGACCTTATAAACCTCACACTGGGCAGCTGCCGTGTGTGGGAGATTAAATGTACAGCCGACATTTCTTCGGCAGAAATATCAAGTAAAGTCATATTACAGGAGAATTAACATGAAACTTAAAGCAAAATACATTCTTCGTACCGTGGCCGATAAAATTGTGGCCATTGCAATCGAACAGGGCGGAAACGATACAGATGGTGTTATAACCCTTAATGAAACGGGTGCATTTATTTTTTCAAAGATAAATGAAGGCGCCGATTTCGACAGCATTTTAGAAGACTTTTTAAAGGAATATGATATTACAAAAGAGGAAGCAGCAAAGGCTGTAAGCGATTTTGTTGAATACCTTAAAAATGCCAATCTGCTTGAAGATGATGGCCAAAAAACAATGAAATTATAAAATAAAAGCCACCAGATATCATCTGGTGGCTTTTTATATTTCATACATCTCGTTAAGGGCTTTGGTGTATTCGCGTGGGGTGGTTTTCATTTCCCGTTTAAAGGCAAAACTAAAATAGCTTTGGGAAGAAAAACCGCAGGTGTATGCAATTTCAGATAGAGTCATATTGCTTGTAACCAGCAGGTTTACGGCTGCCTTAAGTCTTTGCTCTTCCACAAATTTGTGCAGGGTTTTGCCAACAGCCACCTTAAAGGTATTGTGAAAATGTACGGGGCTTAAGGATACATAAGCGGCAACCGTACCAAGGCTTAAATCCTCGGCCAAATTTTTCTTTATATATTCAATCGCTTTTATAACGGCCGAGGGGCTACCCGTATGGCTAACGAGCGAATTGCGTTTTGCATCCTTGGTAATGCTGTAAATCAGCTCAAGTAAAACGCTTCCCAGCATTATTTCCCCGTTCGTTTTATCGGCGGAATGATATTTAATAAGCTTTTTAAACAGTTCCACAAAAAAATCTCTGTCGCTGATTTGAATGAAATCGGGGCAGGCACTTAGAGTATCGTATAATTCCCCCTCGCTGAGTATCATATGCACATAATAGCAGGAATAAGGGAACTTACTGTGCCTCATTTGGCCCGGCTTTGCACAAATCAGCATATCGGTTGTAATGTTTTGGGCCTTGCCATCAATAAACGAAACTCCGCCCGCTTCAATTGGAAGCTCAACTTCAAACATTGCGGTTTTTCGTTCACGGCTTTCGGCGGTGTTTTTTGCCGCAAGGCGGGAATTATATATTCCTATGGTTACTATTTCGGGAAGTGTCATAATATCACCCATAATAAATCTAATAAAATCAGTAATAAATATGTATAATCACACTAATAAATATAATATAATGCGCTTAAGAAAAAGTCAAGGAGGGTATTAATGAAAATCACTTTTTTAGGGCAGGCAGGCCTGATGTTTGAAAAAGATGGCTTTAAAATAATGGTTGACCCATATTTGTCCAACAGTGTAGAGAAAATCAACCCCAAAAACTACCGAAGAGTTGCGGTCGACAAAACATTATTTGATATAAAGCCCAATGTTATGATTTTCACCCATAATCACCTTGACCACTACGACCCTGAAACGGTAAAACACTTTATTAAAGAGGAAAGTAATATACTTGTCCTTGCACCCAAATCGGTGTTCAATGAAGTGAGAAAATTCGGCGGCAACAATAACTATGTTATGTTTAACCGACACACCTCTTGGTGTGAGCACGGCATTAAATTTACAGCTGTCAAGGCCGAGCACAGCGACCCCACACCAATAGGTGTTATTATAGAAGATAACGATAAGAAGTATTACGTAACGGGCGATACCCTTTATAATGAAGAAATCTTTGGGGATATACCAAAGGATATCTACGCCTTGTTTTTACCTGTAAACGGTGTTGGCAACAATATGAATATGGCCGATGCCGCCCGTTTTGCGAAAAAAATAAAAGCCCAAAAAACAGTACCAATGCATATTGGTATGTTCGATGAGCTAACAGCCGACAGCTTTGAATGTGAAAATAAAATAATTCCCCAAATTTATAAGGAGATACAGCTATGAAAGTAACAGATATTAAAACATTTACTGTAGATTGTTTCAGAACCAACTGGGTATTTGTTAAGGTTTATACCGATGATGGCATAACCGGTGTAGGCGAAGCCACCCTCGAGTATAAGGAAAAAGCTCTTATCGGTGCAGTAGAACATATAAAAGAGTACCTTGTTGGCAAAAATCCTTTAGATATTGAAAAACATTTCCACGATATTTACCGCGATGCTTATTGGCGCGGCGGTGCAGTTTTAATGAGTGCACTGTCGGCCGTTGAAATGGCGCTTTGGGATATTTTGGGAAAGCACCTTGGCGTTCCTGTTTATCAGCTGCTTGGCGGTAAGGTAAACGATAAGGTAAGGATATATGTAAACGGTTGGTTTGCGGGGGCAAAAACTCCAAAAGAGTTTGGAGAAAAAGCCAAAATTGCGGTAGAGCGTGGCGTTACCGCAATGAAGTGGGACCCGTTTGGCAAAAGCTATCTTGAAATATCAAATAAAGACCTTAACACAGCGCTTGAATGTGTGGCAGCGGTAAGAGATGCAGTAGGCAAGGATGTGGATTTACTTATTGAGGGCCACGGCAGATTTAATGTTCCAACAGGCATTAAAATAGCAAAGGAGCTTGAGCAGTTCGGTCCAATGTTCTTTGAGGAGCCCACCCCGCCCGACAATCTCGAAGCCTTAAAGGCGGTAAGGGATAAATCTCCCGTAGCAATTTCGGCAGGGGAAAGACTTTACACCTTAAAATCATATAAAGACCTTTTTGAAATGCGCGCGGCCGATTATATTCAGCCCGATATTTCCCACGCAGGCGGTATTATGGAGCTAAAGAAGATTGCTGCCGTTGCCGAGGCCTACTACATTCCTTTTGCGCCGCATAACCCCTCAGGCCCCGTTGCAAATGCGGCGACACTTCAACTCGCTGCTTGTTGCCCGAACTTCTCAATACTCGAAATTATGTACAGCGATGTTGAGTGGCGAAAAGATGTTACAAACGAATCCCTCGAATATAGAGATGGATATATTACCATACCCGATAAACCCGGTCTTGGAATTGAAATCAACGAGGAAGAATGTCTTAAACATCCATATCAGCCTCACACTTTAAGGCACTATACGGGCGCTTTAACCGATATCCGCCCTGCAAAAACTGAATTCTATTTTTAAAGGAGAGTTTGTTATGAAAGAATATAAAGTAGCAAATCACGAGCCTAGCTATCTTCCCGAAGGGGAATGGGAACTTGTTTGGTCAGATGAATTTGATGGAAACGAACTTGATGAAACAAAATGGGGCTACCGCCTTGACTTTTGGGGCAAACGCTCTTTAACCTTTTCAAAGCACGCTTTTGTGGAGGGGGATAGCTGTTTGCACTTGCCACTTGTTTATGAAGATGGTATGTATAAATCCGCTCATTTGCAAACAGGTTCGTTAACCTACGACAAACCCAAAGACAGCGAAGGAATTTGGAATTTCGGCAAATTTGAAAAGCCGAAATTTATGCATAAGTTCGGATACTATGAAATCCGTTGTAAGCTGCCAAAGAATAATGGATGGCACGCAGCATTTTGGCTTCAGGCGCCGGGAATCGGTTCTCATCCCAACCCAAAATATTGCGGTATTGAGGTTGATATTATGGAAAGCTATCGCCTGCCAACCGAGGGTACCGTTATAAGCGGTATTGGTTACGGCGGATATGGACACGACTCTGTCTGGCCGGGGCATAAACCCGTGCAGCTAACCGACCCCGAGGGTTGGCATACCTTTGCGGTAGACTGGTCAAAAGATGGATACATATTCTATATGGATGGGGTAGAAACCCACAGACAAATGGCACCCGATTGCCCCGTTTCAGAGGTGGAACAGTTTATTTTAGTTTCAACCGAATGTCACGGATATAACCGTTCCTTTGCAAACGAGGTAGAGGAATCCGACCCATCGGGCAATGCAAATGTTTGGTGCGGAAAGCCTGTAAAAGAGCTGTTAAAGGCTGAGCTGCCCGATGAATTTGTTATCGACTATGTACGCGTGTTCGACAGAGTAGAAAAGTAGGTAAACTTATGAATAAAGCAGTATTTATAACAGGTGCTCAGTCGGGCACGGGCTATGGTATAGCCGAGTTTTTTGCCGACAAGGGCTACGATGTGTTTATAACCAGCCGTAACGGGGCAGAGGCTCTGGCGGCGGCAAAGAAATTATACGAAAAATACGGAGTTTTTTCCAAAGGGTATGAATGTAATATTAGAAATGAACAACAGGTCATAGACATATTTGCCGATATTGATAAAACAGGCAGATTTGTAGAAACTGTTATACTCAATGCCGCTAACATGGGCTTTAATCCCAAAGACCCTGCAGCAGGGCAGGACTTCTGGACAGTTACCCCCGAAGAATTCGGCGAGGTGTTTGAAACAAACCTTGTTTGGAATTTTATGATAATTCGCCAAGCGGCAATAAGAATGAGGGAAAAGGGCGGTGGCGCGGTAGTTTTCATAAGCTCCAACACAGCCTACAGAGCCATACCCAACAGGGCGGCATATTCGGCCTCGAAAGGCGGAATAAATTCCCTTTGCAAAGCCCTTGCTGTTGACCTTGGCAAATACGGTATAAGGTGCAATGTTGTGCTGCCCGGCACCATTAAAACCGAGCGCTGGGTACAAATGGGAAGTAGGCAGATAGTAAACGGCACCCTAACCCCAATAGGGGATATATCCGATTTTGAAGATTTGGCAAATGCCTGCTATTTCCTAGGTAGCGATATGTCAAAGAATATTACAGGCACCGAGCTTATAGTAGATGGCGGAATGTCCTGCCAGCTGTACCCTCAGCTACTGAACGAATTAAAAAGAAAAGCAATGGAATAAAAAAAGAAGCCGCACGGCTTCTTTTTTATTTTGCATCAATATAGTCAACTGCGGCAAGGGCTGCAATGGCTCCATCGGCAGCAGCAGTTGCAACCTGTCGGATGCGCTTGCTTCTGCAGTCGCCTGCAACAAAAATGCCTTCGCTGCTGGTTTTGCAGTCTTCTCCTGCTTCGGCATAGCCCCAATTATTCAGGGCTATGTGCTCGGCAAAAGGCTCGTTTTGGGGAACAAGGCCAATGGCCACAAACATTCCGTCAATATCCAGTGTGCGAAGCTCGCCGACCTGGTTTTCAACCTTAATGCCAACAAGCTCGGCATCTCCTAAAAGCTCTTTTACAACCGTGCCTAAAATAATTTCAACATTATCCTTGGCTTTAAGCTGCTCTTGCAGTTTTTCTTCGCCTGTTAAAAATTCGAGGTTTTGAACAACATAAACCTTTTTGGCTAAGTCGGAAAGAAGTATTGCTTCCTGAAGGGCTGAGTTTCCGCCGCCAATAACAGCAACGGTTTTGCCCTCGTAAAAGGCGCCATCACAAACAGCGCAGAAGGAAATTCCTTCGCCAACGAATTGCTCTTCACGAGGTAGGCCTAACATTCTGTGCTTAGCGCCTGTTGCAACAATAACGGTTTTGCCCTCAAAATCGTCGCTGTCGGTGTGCACCGTAAAGGTGTCATTTTTAGAAATACCGGTAACCTCGGCCATTTCAACATCGGCACCCTGCTCCAGCACCTGCTCAATCATTTTTTCGGCAAACTCATTACCCGAAAGGGATAAAAATCCGGGGATATTTTCCACCTTGGGGGAAAAGGTTATCTGTCCGCCAAAGGTGGCCTTTTCAATAACCAAAACCGATTTATTTGCCCTCTTGGCATAGAGGGCGGCGGTCAGCCCCGCAGGGCCGCCGCCGATGATTATAATGTCATACATATTTAAATGTCCCTTAAATCTAATTTTTATACGCCAAGGAATTTCTTTATATCAGAAACGCCTGCATACTTAGAAACAACGCCATCTTTAACAACCACAAGTGTGGGAGCCTGCTTAACGCCAAAGTCGTTTACTAAATCAGCGTGCTCGTTAGCCAGGAGCTTTTCATACTTGAATCCTGCCTTATCAAGGAAGGAGCAAGCAATTTTGCAGTTGGGGCAGGTAGCTGTTGTAAAGAGATAGCTTGCATCATCTGCAGCGGCGGCTTCTTCACAAGCACATTCTTCTACGATAACACCCTCGTGGGTAAGCTTAGAATTAGCAATATCGTAAACCTTTCTGTCCTTGTACTCCTGAGCCTTACCATCGTTCCAGTTCTGAACGGGGCGGTAGTAACCTGTAATACGGCTGTAAACCTCGGTCTTTTCGCCGCAGTCGGGGCAAGAATATTCTTCGCCTGCAATGTAGCCGTGGCACTTACATACCGAGTATGTGGGAGACATGGTGTAGTAGGGTAAACGATAGTTTTCAGCAATCTTGCGAACAAGGTTTGCAGCAGCCTTCCAATCGGGAAGCTTTTCGCCAAGGAATGCGTGGAATACAGTACCCGAGGTGTAAAGGGTCTGAAGCTCATCCTGAACATCAAGGGCGGTAAAGATATCCTCGGTGTAACCAACGGGAAGATGTGAAGAGTTGGTGTAGTAGGGGGTTTCGCCTGCGCCCTAGCCTGCGGTGATAATGTCGGGGTAGTGCTTAAGGTCGTGCTTAGCAAGGCGGAAAGCAGTAGACTCAGCAGGTGTAGCTTCAAGGTTGTAGAGGTCGCCGTATTCAACCTGATAGTCGGAAAGGCGCTCTCTCATGTGGTTAAGAACTTCCTTAGTGAAGTCCTGAGCCTCTTTGTGAATAAGGTCCTTCTTAATCCACTTAGCGTTGAGGCAAGCCTCGTTCATACCAACAAGACCGATGGTAGAGAAGTGGTTGTTGAAGGTGCCAAGGTAACGCTTGGTGTAGGGGTAAAGGCCTGCATCGAGAAGCTTGGTAATAACGGTACGCTTAACCTTAAGGCTGCGGGCAGAAATGTCCATCATCTTATCAAGGCGGGCGAAGAAATCTGCCTTATTTTCAGCTAGGTAAGCAATACGGGGCATATTAATGGTAACAACGCCAACAGAACCGGTGGATTCGCCGCTTCCGAAGAAACCGCCCGACTTTTTGCGCAATTCACGCAGGTCAAGACGCAAACGGCAGCACATACTGCGCACGTCGGAAGGCTCCATGTCACTGTTGACGTAGTTGGAGAAGTAGGGCGTACCGTACTTGGAGGTCATCTCAAAGAGCAACTTGTTGTTCTCGGTTTCGGACCAGTCGAAGTCACGGGTGATCGAGTAGGTGGGAATGGGATACTGGAATCCG
>JAGBGJ010000009.1 GCA_017936045.1 Clostridia bacterium | reverse complement strand
TAAATATTTCGACTCAATTGATGATCATATTAATTTAACATATGTTTGTAAACGATTGAAATTAAATATGACTAAATTTCATTTTAATCCACTTCCATTAAATGAAAAAACAAGAGAATATTTCCCAAATCTTCAAACATTATATCATTATACAAAAGATGATAATTTATTTGAAGATGATAAAAGAATAATTGCAAGAAAAAAGATGTATTCTTTGCAATCAATATCATCTACTATAAACAAAAGAATCCGCCCGAGGAAACTCGGGCGGTATTTTTTTGTTTGTTTTGGTTTGTTTCTATTAATTAGTATTACAAAAGGCAATAACAAAAATAAATTATTTCAGCCAAAAGACTGCTAGAGTTCTGCTTTTAGCTGTTCTTTAAACTGCTGGGGGGTGATTTGAAAATGCTTTTTATATAGTCTGAAAAAATTTGAGTAGTTAGTAAAGCCGGCCTCGATGGCGGCCTCCTTAACCGAGGTGCCGCCGCGGATAAGGTTATTGCAGACATAGAGCCTTCGGGCAATTAAATAATCATAGGGGGAAATTCCCACGAAATCCTTAAAAAGATGCGAAATATAATATTTAGAAAAATGGAACCTGTCAGAGAGGGTATCCAGCGTTATGGGTTCGGCATAGTGCCTGTTTATGTAGTCGATAATCTTGTTAACCGTTTTGTTTCCTTTTGAGGTGTTGGCGCTTATATCATCTATATTTTGAATAAGAGATGATAAAGTGGACAGCACCTCAACCGTTTTGCAGCAAAGAAGCACATCACTTTCGGGTGTGTTTTCCGCCGCTAAGGACAGACAATCCTCTATTTTTTTGCTTAGCCCCAGACTGTTTGCTGTATTAGAGGCTATGAGGTTGCCCTTGCCCTTTGCTTTTTTTGCTATTTTTTCAAAGAAAACCGAACGGTCGGCCGAAAACTGACCAAGCAGGCCATCGTTTATATGCAGAACGATTTTCTCCATATAACAATTATCCTTTCGTTCGGACATATGCAGTTCATCGGGGTTGAGCAGCACCACATCCCCCTCTTTTATATCGTAAAGGTTTCCTTCTATTCGAAGGGAGGCTTCTCCACGCCTGTAATATTCAATAATCAAGTCCTTATCGTAGTGCAAAAAGGGCAGGGTTGCCCCAATTTCACGAAGGCCGTGGGAATAGTGCGCCTTGACATATTGATTCCAGTCGTAACATTCTTTCCTGTAGCTTGTCGACAACTTTCTCACCTCACAGCAATATTGTACAACATATTCGCAAAAATTACAATAGTATATTAAAGATTGAGGTTGTATAATGTGAGTTGTAGTTATATTTATATATAATTATTATATAAATAAGGGAGGAACCCAAATGAAAAATTACAGCTATCCTGTCGTTGTTGTTGGCGGTGGCCCCGCAGGTATGGCAGCGGCAATCTCGACAAAAGAAAACGGTGCCGAAAAAGTTTTGGTTGTTGAACGCGAAAACAGACTCGGCGGTATCTTAAAGCAGTGTATTCACGCCGGCTTTGGTCTTCAGTATTTCGGCGAAGAGCTTTCCGGCCCCGAATATGCAGAAAAGTTTGCAGTTAAGGCAAAAGAGGCAGGCATTGAGTTTATGCTTGACACCACCGCTCTTGAAATCAGAGAGCAGACCCTCGTTTGCGTAAACACCGAAGGCGTTTTACATATTGAGTTTGGCGCACTCGTTCTGGCAATGGGTTGCCGTGAGCGTACCCGTGCAAACCTTACCATTCCCGGTAGCCGTGCAGCAGGTATCTACTCTGCAGGTACTGCTCAGAAGCTTATCAACATCTATGGCCACAAGGTTGGCAAAGAGGTTGTAATCCTTGGCAGCGGCGATATCGGTATGATTATGGCAAGACGTCTTACCCTCGGCGGCGCTAAGGTTAAGGCTGTTGTTGAAATTATGCCCTATCTTGCAGGTCTTGCACGTAACAAGGCACAGTGCCTTGATGACTTTAACATTCCGCTTCTGCTTTCTCACACAGTAGTTGATATTACCGGTGTAGACAGAGTTGAAAGCGTTACCATCGCACCCGTTGATGAAAACCGCCAGCCCATTATGGAAAAGGCAGAGGTTATCGACTGCGATACCATTCTTTTATCGGTTGGTCTTATCCCCGAAAACGAGCTTACAAAAAGCGCTGATGTTACACTGTCGAACATTACAAAGGGCGCAGTTGTTAACCAGTATAAGCAGACCGACAAGCCTTATATCTTTGCTTGCGGAAACGTACTCCACGTTAACGACCTTGTTGACCACGTAAGCCATGAAAGTGAAGATGCAGGTAAGTACGCTGCCCTTTATGCTGCAGGCAAGCTGCCTGAGGAGGCTCAGTTAGAGGTTGCTCCCGGCCAAGGTGTGCGTTATGTATGTCCTCAGAAGGCTTCTCCCGCAGATATGCCTATCGACCTCTACTTCCGTACCGCAGCCCCCGGCAGAAACACCACCCTCACCATTTCGGATGATAACGGTGTGCTTGTTACCAAGAGACTTCTTGTTACCACACCCGGTACTATCGAGAAGATGACCATTCCTGCCGATAAGGCAAAGAATATTTCGGGTAAAATTGTTGTTACCGCAGTACATAAGGAGGCTTAATGGATATGAAAAAGATAGTTATTTGTACCGTATGCCCTAACGGCTGCGAAATTACAGTTGATTACACCACAAAAGAAGATGCTGTTGTTACCGGCTATACCTGCAAAAGGGGTATCCCTTACGCTATAGCTGAATGCTTTGAGCCTATGCGCACCTTTACCTCCAGCGTTAAGATTTCGGGCTCTGACAGACGTGTTCTTCCCGTTAAGACAAGCGGACCTATTCCTAAAGCTAAGCTTATGGAGGCTGCCGAAGCCCTGAAAGCCATTGAGCTTAAGGTTCCTGTAGCTATGGGCGATGTAATTGTTGAAAATTTCCTTGATACAGGCGTTAATCTTGTATCTGCAATGTCTTTATAAGGAGGAAATAGATAATGAATAAATCAGATGTTTTAATTATCGGCGCAGGCGCCGTTGGTTGCGCACTTGCCCGTGAGCTTTCGAAATATCAGCTTAGCGTTACCGTTCTTGATAAAAACGATGATGTTGGCGGAGATGCTTCCAAATCAAACAGCGGACTTTTCTCCACCTCGGATACAATGCCCGTTGGCACATTAGAGTGCAAGCTTCGTACCATTGCACACAGTATGATTATGAATGTTTGTAAAGAGCTTGATGTTCCCGTTATTGAATGCGGAAGTATTGCTCCCGTTCTTTACCCCGACCAGCTTGAAACCGCAAAGAATCTTACCGAGCGTGCATTCCAAAACGGCGTTTACGATTATGAGCTTCTTCCTGCAAAGGATATTTTAGATTTAGAGCCCACCCTTAACCCCGAGCTTCTTGGCGGTATTTACAGCCCCAGAGACAGACAGGCTAACCAGTTTATCTTTGTTTCGGC
>JAGBGJ010000095.1 GCA_017936045.1 Clostridia bacterium | reverse complement strand
TACTTTACCGATGCACAGCGCCAGGCTACCAAGGATGCAGGTAAGATTGCAGGCCTTGATGTTAAGAGAATTATCAACGAGCCCACCGCTGCTGCCCTTGCTTATTCTATTGATAAGGAAGAAGACCAGAAGGTTATGGTTTACGACCTTGGCGGCGGTACCTTCGATGTATCTATTATTGAAATGGGCGATGGCGTTCAGGAGGTTCTTGCTACCGCAGGTAACAACAGACTCGGCGGCGATGACTTCGATAAGCGCATTATGGACTGGATTGTTGCAGGCTTTAAGGCTGAAAACGGTATTGACTTATCCTCCGATAAGATGGCAATGCAAAGAATTAAGGAAGCTGCAGAAAAGGCAAAGATTGACCTTTCCGGTATGACTACAACCGACATTAATCTTCCCTTTATCACAGCCGATGCAACCGGCCCCAAGCACTACGAAGCAACCCTTACCCGCGCAAAGTTTAACGAGCTTACCGATGACCTTGTTGAGGCCACAATGGGCCCCGTTCGCCAGGCACTTTCCGATTCGGGCCTTCAAAAGAGCGAAATCCACAAGGTTCTTATGGTTGGCGGTTCTTCCCGTATTCCTGCTGTTCAGGAAGCAGTTAAGAACTTCATTGGCAAAGAGCCCTCTAAGGGCCTTAACCCCGATGAGTGCGTAGCACTTGGCGCTGCAATTCAGGGCGGCGTTCTCGGCGGCGATGTTAAGGGACTTCTTCTTCTTGATGTAACACCCCTTTCCTTAGGTATTGAAACTATGGGCGGCGTTTCCACCAAGGTTATTGACAGAAACACCACCATTCCTGCCAAGAAGAGCCAGATTTTCTCTACCGCAGCAGATGGCCAGACCTCGGTTGAGGTACACGTACTTCAGGGTGAGCGCGAATTCGCAAGAGACAACAAGACCCTTGGCGTATTCAAGCTTGATGGAATTGCACCCGCACCCCGTGGAATCCCCCAGATTGAGGTTACCTTTGATATAGATGCCAACGGCATTGTTAACGTTTCGGCTAAGGACCTTGGCACAGGTAAGGAGCAGTCTATTACAATTACCGCTTCCACCAATATGTCTAAGGATGATATTGACAAGGCTGTAAAAGAGGCCGAGCAGTATGCCGCTGAAGATAAGAAGAGAAGAGAAGAGGTAGACCTTAGAAACTCTGCCGACCAGATGGTTTACACAACCGAAAAGACCATCTCTGAAATGGGCGACAAGATTACCGAGGATGAAAAGAAGGGCCTTGAAGATGCAAAAGAGGCACTTAAAGAGGCGCTTAAGGGCGAAGACCTCGAGGCTATTAAGGCTAAGCAGGAAGAGCTTCAAAAGCAGGTTTATGCCGTAAGCGAAAAGCTTTATAAGGCAGCAGCCGAGGCTCAGGCAGCAGCACAGCAGGGCGGCGAAGCAGGCGAGCAGGCAGGCCCTGATGTATATGATGCTGATTATACTGATGTAGATGATAGCAAGCAAGGTTAATCCTTGCTTGCAATTAAATCCGTTTCCAAAGGGAAACGAATGAAATCCCTTACAGGATGAAATCACTGAAGTGATGAAATCCGCCACGGCGGATGAAACGGATTTGATTTCATTTTCTGCGCAGCAGAAGATTTCATTATAAAACGGAAGTTTTATAATTTCATTGTGCCTTTGGCACGATTTCATTAAATAAAAACATTCCGTAAGGAGCGAGACAGTGGCAGATAAACGCGATTATTACGAGGTGCTTGGCGTAGACAAGAGCGCATCGGATGATGAAATAAAAAAAGCATATAGAAAAAAAGCCAAACAATTCCACCCCGACCTGCACCCGGGAGATACCGAGGCCGAAAAGAACTTTAAAGAGGCGGCCGAGGCGTACGAGGTGCTTTCGGACAAGGATAAAAAGGCAAGGTACGACCAGTTCGGCCACGCGGGGGTAGACCCCAACTTTGGTGCGGGTGGCAACCCCTATGGCGGAGGCAACCCCTTCGGCGGCGGGTTTGGTGGCTTTGATTTTGACCTTGGCGATATTTTCGGTTCTATGTTCGGTGGCGGCTTTGGTGGCGGGGGAAGAAATCCCAACTCACCAAGGCGTGGCAGCGATGTAGAGGCGCATGTTGTTATCTCCTTTGAGGAGGCGGCAAAGGGCTGCAAAAAGACCATTAAGGTTACCCGAATTGAAAACTGTAAGGAATGTTCGGGCTCGGGCGCCGAAAAGGGCACAAGCCCCGTTACCTGCTCGGCTTGTAGGGGAAGTGGCCGCGTAACCGTTCAACAAAGAACACCTCTTGGAGTTATTCAAACCCAGCGCGCCTGCGACAAGTGCGGCGGTGTTGGTAAAACTATCGAAAAGCCCTGCAAGGCGTGTAACGGTCGCGGAAAAATCCGCCATACTATTGATAAGGAAATTGATATTCCTGCAGGAATTGATGAGGGTCAAGGCTTTGCTATCCGAGGCGAGGGAAATGTTGGCACAAACGGGGGCCCGAACGGAGACCTTGTTATTGAGGTTTCTATAAGACCTCACCCCTTCTTTGAAAGAAGAGGCTTTGATGTATATTGCGAAATTCCCGTAACCTTTGCTCAGGCGGCACTTGGCGCTGAAATTACAGTACCCACGCTGGACGGCAAGGTTAAATTCAACATACACGAGGGCACACAGCCCGGCGAAAGGTTCAAGCTGCGCGATAAGGGCATTAAACGCCTTAATTATTCGGGCAAGGGCGACCAATATGTTGTGGTATCGGTGGAAATCCCCAAGGATTTAACTAAAAAGCAAAAGGAACTGCTGCGTGCCTTTGAGGAAGCAACCGATGACAGCAACTATAATAAGAAAAAATCATTTTTCGATAAAGTGAAAGACTTATTTGATTAGGAGGACAGGAAATGAGCGAAAATATGGATTATAACCCCGATATTATTGAGGTGGTTGATGATGATGGCAAAAAGTATACCTTTGAGGTGCTTGATGCCATTGAATCGGATGATGGAAGATATTTAGCCCTACTTCCCGTGCACGAAACCGCCGAGGCGTTGCTTGAAGACAGCGGCGAGCTTGTAATTGTTAAGGTTGGCGAAGAGGATGGCGAGGAGTATTACTATCCTATTGAAGATGATGATGAATACGACTTCGTTGCCGATGCCTTTATTGAACGATTACAGGATATGTTTGATATTAACGAAGAATAAAATTAACGGAGACTTTGCGCCTTAAGGCAGAGTCTCCGTTTTTTATAAGAAAGGAAGCTGTAAATGATATACACCCTGACCCTTAATCCATCTTTAGATTATGTGGCGGCTGCCGATACCTTTAACATAGGCAAAACCAACCGCACAAGGAACGAATATTTTGTGCCGGGCGGCAAGGGGCTTAATGTTTCTATATTGCTGTCGCGGTTGGGGGTGGAAACCACCGCGTTTGGCTTTGTTGGCGGCTTTACGGGGGATGAGCTTGTTCGCCTTTTGGGCGCAGAAAATATAAACTGCGATTTTGCAAGGGTGGCAGGCAACACCAGAATAAATGTAAAGCTTAGCCAAAAGGGTATTACCGAATTTAATGCAAGCGGTGTTTCCCTTAGCGAAAGGGATATTGCCGCGCTTATTGGTAAGTTACAAGACCTTACCGCCGGGGACTGGCTGTGTCTTTCGGGCAGTATTCCAAAGGGAGCCGAAGCAGATATATATTTACAACTTGCCCAAAGTGTAAAAAAGGGCGTAAATGTTGTTGTAGATGCCGTAGGGGAACCCTTAAAGGCAGCACTTAAGGCTAAACCGTTCCTTATAAAGCCTAATACCGATGAGCTGGGCGAGCTTTTCGGCACAGAAATTAAAACAAAACAGCAGGCGGCAGACTATGCCAAAAAGCTGCAGGAAATGGGGGCACAAAATGTGCTTGTTTCCATGGGCGGCGATGGCGCTCTGCTGGTTGATATGAACGGAAACACCTATTTTGAGGCGGCGCCAAAGGGCGAGGTTATAAATACCGTTGGCGCAGGCGATTCAATGATAGCAGGCTTTATTCACAGCTATTTGCAAACCGAAGATTTTGCCCAAAGCCTTAAATTCGCGGTAGCGGCAGGCAGTGCAACCGCCTTTTCAAGCTGGCTTGCCGAACAAAAGTTGATAGAAGATATTTACAGTGGACAGTGGGCCAAGGAAAATTAAATCCGTTTGACCGTTGGACAAACGAATGAAATCCCTTACGGGATGAAATCACTGCGTGATGAAATCCGCCGTGGCGGATTAAACGGATTTGATTTCATTTTATGCGAAGCATAAGATTTCATCATAAATTTATTTATGATTTCACCGCACCAAAGGTGCGATTTCATTATTTATTATTTAAACGGCGGGAGTAAACCCCCGCCCTACGAACTACCAAAAAACAAAAAAGGCTCGGTAAACACCGAGCCTTTTTAATCTTTGATATATTCAACAATATCTTCTATCTTGCAGTCAAGTGCGGAGCAAAGTTTGTCTATAGTTTTTGTTTCAACATTTCATTTGCCTTAAGCCTTCTGACTGTTTTACTATCAATACCACATTTTTCTCTTAAAGTATAGGTTGAAAAGCCTTTTTCTTCCATAGTTTTCCAAAGCTTATTAAAACTTATCATATAACCCCTCCTTGACAAAGATTATTATGGGGGTTATAGGCCCCATATTTTAACAGGGAAACCAGCACAAAAAAGAAGAGTTGGTAGAAACCTACTCTTCCTTTTTATCTATTTTTCATCTTCTTTTTCCTGATTGTCCAATGCATATTTACAGCACTGAAGAACCAGAAGATTAAAGGAAATATCATTTTCCGCCGCCATTTTATTAAGTCTTTCAAAAAGCGGTTCAGTAAAACGAATAGTTCGGGATATATTTGCCGATTTAAATTCTTTGTCAACTTTAAACATAATACCAACTCCCACTACAATATTATGCTTAAACATCACTTCATTTATATAACAATTTATGTTTGCATTTTTGAGCGCTGTGTGTTAATATATGACAAAAGAGATTATTATAGCAAATTATAAAAATATGATTTAACCTTACTTAAAACGACAAAAATAGAAAGCAGATACAATAAAGTTAAGAGGAAAACAGGATTAACTATGTGCGAAAAAAAGACCCTCTATCGGGTCTTTTCTATTCTTTAATACTTTCAAGTGCGGCACGAACTGCCGCTATTACAAATGCTGAAAATGTGCAATCTTTTCCTTGAATAGCCTTTTCAACATTTTCTATTACATCATTTGGAAAACGAATAGTTTTGTTTGTTGTTGCCGGTTGGGTTGGTATTTTGAAATTTTCCATAAATAACACCTCGCAATACATATTGTATTGCATTTTGCACCCGAAATATGCATTGCAGTTGCAATGCATATTTGATATAATAAGAATAAGGAGTGATTTTTATGTCTGATAAGAAACGAAAGCGTTTAATTCTGCTAGATGCAACCAAAACCGAAACACACGATGCTTTATATGATTTTTTTTGCGAGACAAATAAAGAGTTTGCATTAAAATACGGCACGCCAGAGGAAGTTCCCCATAATGATGCCTATAAACAAAGAATGAACGATTTATTCGAGCCTATAGGTATTATTCCTTATCCTGAGGTATATGATAAAATGAGATGAGCCTGCGGCGTAGAAATATCCCCTCGCCACGCTGCGCGCGGCCCTCTCCCCTTTAGGCAAGGGGCGCTTTGTCGCGTAGCGACTCCGATTTTATTCTTTATTCTTTCTTATTTATTATTTAAACGGTAATCACTGAATACTAAAAAAAAGACTGCAACAGCAGTCTTTTTTTAGTATTCAAATCTCGGCGAGCCGTTTTTATAGTAATCGCGCATTTTGTTGTCGCCCAGAATATCGTAGAAAATTTCATAACAGTCATCATCCAGGCGGAACCTTTGCCTATTGGTGATGCCGATAAAAAGTTCTATTGTTTCGGATGCGGTCTTCAGTACGTGGGATATGTTATCGGGCGTATAATCATCGGGATGATTTTCCTTAACAAAAACGCAAAGATTTTTAACCGACTCCCTGAAATATTCTCTCAGGCGGTTAAAGAGGGGTTCGTGCTGCAGGGGGTGCTCCACTTCATAGTAATAAGCGTAAAAATCATAATCAAAGTCATCGGTATCAATTTTTTTATCCTTAACGCACTGATTAAGGATTCTGCGCACAATGCTGTGGCCGAACATATCATCATAGTCGTGCCCGTAATACTTTATAAGTTGGGCAAGGTTGCCGTAGGAAACATCTCCCTCGGCATTATTGATAATTTCAATCATATTTTCCTTTTGGTCGGGGCGGTAGACAGGGTTGCCGCCTACAATGGAATCGCGAAGGAGATTTCTTCCGATAATGCCGGTAAGACCCTTAAGGCAGTCGTACCATTGCTTTTTATATGATTTAATTATACCTAAAAGTATGCCCTCAAGGGTGTTTAAAAGATTTATCTGGGTGGTTGCTTTTTCACGGTTGGCAAACTGGTTTTCTAAAAGGCTGTGCACCTGATACTCGGCATTTACCATACCCGAGGTAACGGTGGAACGGGCGGTGGCATATACATCAAGATATTTTCCGTTGCGGCGGATGGAACCGCGCACCTCTATGGGGGCATTTGCCGCCCAGTTATCGGTTTGGCGGTTTTTAAATTCAATCTCACGGTCTCTTTTGGCATCAATTTTGCCGGTAGAGTCGATTACCGCCCAGTAAAAATCGTGCAGGGCATCTTGAACATCGCAAACAATGCCCTCCATCATGTGGGCAATGGGGAAAAAGTGATTCTCACGTAGTTCTGCCCCTTCGGTCATAAGGTGAAAGGGCCAAAGCAGGTTTCTAAGCACCATATCCTCAACCGTGTAGCAGAAAAGATTTACATCCTCATCATCTAAAATACAGCCCTTATACATACCGATATGCTGTTTTATTTCCTTTTCGGCATTAATGGGGGCAAGGTTTAGCTGAACGTTGAATTTTACCGAGTTTTGAACGGCAGGGGAAAGCGGCACAAGGGTTTCGCCAATGCGGATAGCCTGCACCTTTTCCACCTGTTGGAGCGGATGGTCAAGAAATTCAATGGCGTGGCTGTAGTTGCCATCTTGAAGGTCGTAATGCTCTAAAAATTCTTTGTATAATCTAACAGAATCTGCGCCCATAATAAAACCCCTTTCATATTATATATACATTCTACCACCTATATAAATACTTGTCAATTTTGTTGATAAATTACGGGGTTTATGGTATAATAACAGTAAAGAATTTTCCTACCCTGTGCGTGTATGTTAGCACTTATAACCCTACAACCTTTAACTTGGGGTCTTAATCTCGCGCGAGTGGTGAGCAGGCCTCCCGATTTTTCGGATGTTGGAAGCCCGAGCCGCGCGGAAGACACCCACCTGCTATTTTGCAGGTTATCATGTGCCCTTACGGCAGGGTGGGAAGCCTGCAGAGAACTATGTTCTCTGCAATTAAATCCGTTTCCTTTGGAAACGAATGAAATCCCTTAACGGGATGAAATCACTGCATGATGAAATCCGCCGCGGCGGATGAAACGGATTTGATTTCATTTTCTGCGAAGCAGAAGATTTCATCATAAATTTATTTATGATTTCACCGCACCAAAGGTGCGATTTCATTCAAAGGAGCTTATGCATGAAAGAAAATCTGCTTGTGGATATGTCGCTTGACTTTGCGGTAGATGCTGTAAACATTTGCGATAGTATAAAAGGGCACGGATGCCTTCGCGACCAAATGATGCGTTCGGCAACTAGCATAGGTGCAAATATTCGTGAAGCTAATTATGCTCGTTCAAAAACAGATTTCGCGGCAAAACTCCAAATTGCACTCAAAGAATGTTACGAAACAGAATATTGGATAGACCTTTTTGAAAGAACAAGTCTTTTGGATAAAGAAAATCTAAAAAAGTTTAGGCATAATTGCGGTGCAATTCGCAGAATGCTTATAGCATCTATAAATACAGTCGAAAACAATAATTAAATCCGTTTCCATTGGAAACGAATGAAATCTGCTACAGCGGATATTAAGAGGTAAAACTATGACAGATATAGAACTTATAAGAAGTAAAAAAGGCTTTATTTGCGATATGGATGGTGTTATCTACCATGGTAACGAGCTGCTTCCAAGCGCAAAAAAGTTTGTAGAGTGGCTCCAAAAGGAAGACAAAAAATTCCTTTTCCTTACCAACTCAAGTGAAAGAAGCCGTACCGAGCTTCGCCAAAAGCTTCAAAGAATGGGGCTCGATATTCCCGAGGAGCATTTTTACACCTCGGCTATTGCAACCGCCCGTTTTCTTTCCCGCCAAAAGCCGGGCTGCAGCGTTTACTGCATCGGTGAAGCAGGTCTTTTAAATGCTATATATGAAGAGGGCTTAACTATCAATGATGTTAACCCCGATTATGTAGTTGTAGGCCCCACACAAAACTATAGCTTTGCCAATATGGCAAAGGCAGTAGACCTCGTTCGCAAGGGCGCAAAGCTTATCGGCACCAACCCCGATACCACCGCCCCCACCGAAGGGGACAGAATTATCCCCGACTGCAAGGCGCTTGTGGCTCCCATAGAAATTGCAACCGGCAAGCAGGCCTACTATCTTGGCAAGCCCAACCCCTTAATGATGCGTTCGGGCTTCCACCGCCTTGGCTGTAAGAGTGAAGATGCCGTTATTATCGGCGACAGAATGGATACCGATATTATTGCGGGCATTGAGTCGGGCGCAACCACCGTTTTGGTGCTCTCGGGTGTTTCCACCAGACAAACTGTAGAAGAGTTCCCCTACGGCCCCAACATAATACTCAATAATGTCGGCGAAATAGTAGAGTAAGCTTCCTATTATATATATGCGTGCGCGCGTAAACAAAATATAGTGTAAAAAATCAAAACAAACACAACCTTTTGCGACTGTTAAAACTTACAAAAATTTTTTAAAAAATTTGTAAAAAAACTCTTGCAATTTGGTTGTGTTTGTGTTATTATACGGGAGTACGCTGTGAAAATAGCGTTGATATGCGTTGATGCGGGAGGTGGCCGACCAAGGACGTCGGGAAATTTCCGCGGAGTATGTCCGATTTTAAACCGGGCGAAAGTAGAACTTATTCAAGGCCGTGCGGCAACTTGCGATGCCGTGCCGCCACGATGGTATAATTATGCCATCAGCCCCGGAATGACTGCAACCCCAGCCATCCGGTTTTATAATGTGCCGTGAAGAAACACTCGGCACGGTGTAAGTTTCGCTCGCAAATCCAATAAGGAGGAGCAGCCAAATGGCAGTAAAAGAAAAAATCAGAATTCGTGTTAAGGGCTACGACCATGCGCTTGTTGACCAGGCAGCAGAAAAAATCGTAGAAACCGCAAAGCGCACTGGCGCCAGAGTTTCGGGCCCCGTTCCGCTACCTACCGAGAAGGAAGTAGTTACCATCCTTCGCGCAGTACACAAGTACAAGGATAGCCGTGAGCAGTTCGAAACCAGAACACACAAAAGGCTTATCGACGTGTTAAGACCTTCTAACAAAACTGTTGAATCTCTTACAAGTCTCGAGCTTCCCGCCGGCGTAGACATCGAAATTAAGCTTTAATTTCTTGTCTTAGAAGGCAGGTCATGTTGGGGAAACCCAACCAATAACCAAGGAGGAAATAAAAATGCAAAAAGGTTTAATCGGAAAAAAGCTTGGCATGACCCAGCTTTTTGACGCAAACGGTAACGTTGTTCCCGTAACTGTAATTGAAGCAGGCCCCTGTGTTGTTGCTCAAAAGAAAACAGTTGAAAACGACGGTTACGATGCAATTCAGGTTGGCTACGGCGACCTCAAGGCATCTAAGGTAAACAAACCCATGAAGGGACACTTCGCTAAGAACGATGTTGCTCCTAAGAAGGTTCTCCGTGAGTTCCGTCTTGATGACTGCGCTGCAGTTAACGTAGGCGATGTACTTAAGGCAGACATCTTCGCAGAAGGCGACAGCGTAGACGTACGCGGAACTTCTAAAGGTAAAGGCTATGCCGGCGTAATTAAGCGTTGGAACTTCAGCCGCCTTAAGGAATCCCACGGTACCGGCCCTGTTCATCGCCACGGCGGTTCGCTCGGCGTTATCGACCCGGCTCGCGTATTCAAGGGAAAGAAAATGGCAGGACACCTCGGTAACGAGAGAGTAACTGTTCAGAATCTTAAAGTTGTTAAAATCGACGCAGAAAACAACATCATCGCTGTTAAGGGTGCCGTTCCCGGTCCCAAGGGCGGAATCGTTGTTCTCTTCGACAGCGTTAAAGCTTAAGGAAGGAGAGTGCTTATAATGGCTAATATAGCAGTAGTTGATATGGCAGGCAAGAATGTCGGCGAAATCACATTAAGCGATGCCATCTTTGGTATCGAGCCCAATGCAGTAGTAATGCACGAGGCTGTAGTAAATTACCTTGCAAATCAGCGTCAGGGCACACAGTCCACCTTAACCCGTACCGAAGTTTCCGGCGGCGGCAAAAAGCCTTGGAGACAGAAGGGTACCGGCCACGCTCGTCAGGGTTCTATCAGAGCTCCCCAGTGGAGACACGGTGGCGTAGTTCACGCTCCGAAGCCAAGAGATTACTCTTATGTAATCAACAAGAAAGAAAGAAGACTTGCACTTAAGTCTGCTCTTTCCGATAAGGTGCTCACCGGTTCTCTTATCGTGCTCGATGCTTTAACACTCGATGCATACAGCACCAAGACTGTTGCAGCTTGCCTCAAGGCAATCGGCGCAGGCAAGAAGACCCTCATCGTTCTTGAGAACAATGATAGCTTCGCTGTTAAGAGTGCAGCAAACATCGAAGGCGTAAAGACCGCTCAGTACAACACCATCAACACCTACGACATCGTTAATGCCGATTCTCTTGTAATCGTAAAGAATGCCGTAGCTAAAATCGAGGAGGTATACGCATAATGTTAGCACATGATATTATCATTGCTCCGGTTATCACCGAAAAGAGCATGGCAGGTATTGCTGCTAAAAAGTACACCTTCAAGGTTGCTAAAACTGCCGGTAAGGTAGAAATCGCAAATGCAATCGAAGAAGTTTTCAGCGGCGTAAAGGTTGCTAAGGTTAACACCATGAGCGTTCGCGGTCAGGAAAGAAGAACCGGTCGTTTCACCGGCTACACCCCGTCCTGGAAAAAGGCGGTCGTTACCCTGACTGAGGATTCGAAGGGCATTGAGTTCTTCGAGGGTATGATGTAAGACAAACTGTCAAATTCAGACAGATTGCACGTTAAGGGACTATGACAGGTCCCGCAAAGCAAGTCAAATAGGAGAGTGAATTTCAATGCCAGTCAAGCATTACAAACCGACGACTCCGGGTCGCCGCGGAATGACGTCTCTGGACTATTCCGGGTTGACCAAAAAGGCGCCGGAACGGAGCTTACTTGCTCCCATCAAAAAGACTGCCGGCCGTAACAGCTATGGCCGCATCACCGTCCGTCATCACGGCGGCGGAAACCGCAGAAAGTACAGAATCATTGATTTCAAGCGCAACAAGATGGATATCGCAGCCACCGTGCTGTCCATTGAGTACGATCCCAACCGCTCCGCCAACATCGCCCTCATCCAGTATGAGGATGGCGACAAGGCATACATCATCGCTCCCAACGGCCTGAAGGTCGGCGACAAAGTCGTCTCGGGCACAGGTGCTGACATCGTGGTTGGTAACGCGCTTCCCCTGACCAGCATCCCCGTTGGTACGCTGGTTCACAACGTTGAGCTGTATCCCGGCAAGGGTGCTCAGCTCGCCCGCGCTGCCGGTGCCATGGCTCAGCTCATGGCGAAGGAAGGCAACTACGCTCTGCTGCGTTTGCCCTCCGGTGGGCTGCGCAACGTCCCCAACAGCTGCATGGCGACGGTCGGTCAGGTTGGCAACCTCGAGTATGAGAACGTCAACATCGGTAAGGCAGGCCGCAAGCGTCACATGGGTATCCGTCCCACCGTCCGCGGTTCTGTTATGAACCCCTGCGATCACCCGCACGGTGGTGGTGAGGGCAAATCCCCCATCGGTCGTCCCGGCCCTGTTACCCCGTGGGGCAAGCCCACTCTGGGTTACAAGACTCGCGCCAAGCACCATCGCTCTGACAAGATGATTGTCAAGCGCCGCAATGCGAAGTAAGTCGACGAAAGGAGAATGAACTATGGGAAGAAGCATTAAGAAAGGACCCTACGTGCAGCCCGTGCTGCTCAAGAGAGTCCAGGAAATGAACGCCACAGGTGAGAAGAGAGTTCTCAAGACCTGGAGCCGTGCCTCGACAATTTTCCCCGATTTCGTCGGACATACCATTGCGGTGCATGACGGAAGAAAACATGTTCCGGTTTATGTAACTGAGGACATGGTTGGCCACAAGCTTGGCGAATTTGCTCCGACAAGAACCTTTAAAGGTCATGCCGGTTCTAAGACAACTAAGTAAGCGGCGAAAG
>JAGBGJ010000094.1 GCA_017936045.1 Clostridia bacterium | reverse complement strand
TTCCCGTTGCTCTTCGTATGGTATATCAGGTTTATGAAGCGGTTAATATCCCCATCATCGGTATGGGCGGTATTTCAACTGCCGAAGATGTAATTGAAATGATGCTTGCAGGTGCCACTGCCGTTCAGGTAGGCGCAGCAAATCTTATTGAGCCTTATGCTTGCAAGAACATTATTGAAGACCTGCCAAGGGTAATGGAAAAATACAGAATTAATTCACTTGAAAGTATTATAGGAGGCGCACACTAATGGGTAAGGACGTAATTATTGCTTGCGATTTTGCAGGTAAGGATGAATGCTTGGCATTCCTTGATAAATTCCAGGGAAGAAAGCCTTATGTTAAAATCGGTATGGAGCTTTTCTATGCCGCAGGCCCCGAAATTGTAAGGGAAATTAAGGCAAGAGGCCACAAAATTTTCTTAGATTTAAAGCTTCACGATATCCCCAATACAGTTAAAAAGTCAATGTCGGTTTTATCTCATCTCGATGTTGATATGACAAACCTGCACGCGGCTGGAACTATCTCTATGATGGAGGCAGCTCTTGAAGGCTTAACCCGTGAAGATGGCACACGCCCCCTTCTTATTGCAGTAACACAGCTCACCTCTACCGACCAGGAGCGTATGGAAAACGACCTTTTAATTAAAGAACCTATTGATAAGGTTGTTATGCACTATGCTTCCAATGCCGCAAAGGCAGGGCTCGATGGTGTTGTTTGCTCTCCCTTAGAGGCAGGCAAGGTACACGATACCTGCGGAGCAAACTTCTTAACAGTTACCCCCGGTGTACGCTTTGCCGATGGCGATGTTGGCGACCAAAAGAGGGTTATGACTCCCGAGCAGGCTAAGAAAATCGGCTCCGACTACATAGTAGTGGGCAGACCAATCACAGCCGCAGCAGACCCTGTTGCCGCTTATGAGCGCTGTGTCAAAGAATTTGTAGACTAAGAGGTGCAAAAATGGAAAGCTATAAAAGAGAATTTATACAGTTTTTAGAATCTGCAGGAGTTTTAAAGTTCGGCGATTTCACAGCAAAAAGCGGCCGTAAAATCCCTTACTTTATAAACGCAGGCGATATTAAAACAGGCGAGCAGATTTGCAAGCTTGGCGAATTCTATGCAAAGGCATATTTCGAAAAAGTAGGAAACAAAAAAACCGTTCTTTACGGCCCTGCATATAAGGGCATCCCCATTGCCGTATCGGTTGCAGTTGCTCTTGCAAAAAACGGACTTGATGTGCCCTTCTTCTTTAACCGTAAGGAAGAAAAGGACCACGGAGAAGGCGGCGTTTTCGTAGGCTACAAGCCAGCCGAGGGCGAGGAAATCGTAATTGTAGAAGATGTTATAACCGCAGGCACCGCAATCCGTGAGAGTATGGAAATCTTATCTCACCTTAAGGGAACAAAGGTTGCCGCCACCTTCGTTATGGTAGACCGCAAGGAAAAGGGTAAAACCGATAAGAGTGCCATGGCAGAGGTTGGCGAAGAGTTCGGCTTCCCCGTATACTCGGTTGTTGATGTATACGATATCATCGAATACCTTGAAGAAGATGAAGCCAACCGCGAAAATGTAGACCGCATCAAGAAATATCTTGAGGTTAACGGAGCAAAAGCATAAATTTTCAATAGAAAGGATGCTGTAAGATGAGAAATTTAATAGATATTCTCGACCTTACCACATCGGAAATCGATGAGCTGGTTGCAGTTGCAAACGATATAATCGAAAGCCCCCAAAAGTATGCACATAAATGTGCGGGCAAAAAGCTTGCAACCCTCTTTTTTGAACCCTCCACCCGTACACGTCTCTCCTTTGAAGCCGCTATGTACGAGCTTGGCGGAAATGTTCTCGGATTTTCAGAGGCTCAAAGCTCATCCTCAGCAAAGGGCGAAAGCGTTGCCGATACCGTAAAGGTTGTGGGCTACTATGCCGATATTATTGCAATGCGCCACCCTAAAGAAGGCGCACCCCTTGTAGCTTCAATGAATGCCGGAATCCCCGTTATAAATGCAGGTGATGGCGGACATAACCACCCCACACAAACCTTAACCGACCTTTTAACCATTAACCGTGAAAAGGGTAGGTTCGACAACCTAACGGTAGGCTTTTGCGGCGACCTTAAGTTTGGCAGAACCGTACATTCTTTAATTGGCGCACTTTCCCGCTATAAGAATGTTAAATTTGTACTTATATCCCCAAAGGAGTTAACCCTGCCAGAGTACATCATTAAAGAGGTTATTGAAAAGAATAATATTGAATTTGTTGAAACCACAAATCTCGAAGAGGTTATGGGTCAGCTCGACATTCTCTATATGACACGTGTTCAGCGCGAACGCTTCTTTAACGAGCAGGACTATATCCGCCTTAAGGATAGCTATATCTTAACCCCCGAAAAGCTGGAAAACGCAAAGGAAGATATGTGTATTCTTCATCCGCTGCCCCGCGTTAACGAAATAGCGGTTGCCGTTGATAACGATAAGCGCGCAAAGTATTTTGAACAGGCTAAAAACGGAAAATATATCCGTATGGCCCTTATCTTAAAACTTTTGGAGGTGGAGTAAATGACAATAAGTCCTATTGAAAACGGAATTGTACTCGACCATATCACCGCAGGCAAGGGAATGGAACTTTACAAGGCTTTAGGTCTAGCCGAGCTTGACTGCTTGGTTGCCGTTATTAATAACGCTTACAGCATTAAAATGCCAGGTGGTAGGAAAGATATTATTAAAATTGATGCCGAAATAGAGCTTAATCTTGATATTATCGGTTATTTCGACCCCGGTATCACCGTTAATGTAATTAAAAACGGAGTAAATACAAAGCTCCCCAAAATCGACCCACCAAAAGAGATTAAAAACCTAATTAAGTGTAAGAACCCCCGCTGTATCACCTCGGTAGAGCAGGAATTGCCCCACATTTTCAAACTTACCGATAGTGAAAACAAGGTTTATCGCTGTATCTACTGTGAATCAAAGGCAAAATAAATCAGGTGTGATTATATGAAAAAAAGTCATATTGCATTAATAGTTATTGTTGCCATAGTTGTAGCTGTTGGTATTTTTATATGTTCTCCCTTCACTTGGCTTTTTGGTGGCTTGGTTTTCGAAATTACAAACGGCAACAGTGCCGAAATCGAAATAGATAGCTACCGCCTTTGCGAGGATAAGGATGGCGAAGATATTATCATAATCAAATATTCTTTAAGCAATACGGGTAAGCAGCCAACACAGCTGTTTTACGAAGGCGATTTTTACGTTTACCAAGAAGGTATTAGCCTTACAGAGTATGTCGATGAACTGCCAAAAGAATGTGATTACGACCCAGAAGACCAATATAAAAACATAAAAGGCGGAGTTAAATACTATGCCGAAATTGCCTATATACTCGAATATCCCGATAAGGATGTTGAGGTTGAAGTAGATGATTATGGCCTGTTCAGCCAAAACAAGGAAAAAACATTCAAACTCAATTAAAAAAGAGCTGTCCTAAGGGTTGTACCGTTAAGGACAGTAAAAAAAGATGCACGAAAATTTCGTGCATCTTTTAATTTTGTCTCATAACGTAACAAGCAGGGAAAATGTATATCGCATTTTCCACTTTTTAGGAGAACCTAAAACCCTTTTCTAAACAAATACCATCTATTCGATAAATTATAGTTTATCAGACATTAACTGTCCTACACTCTAAAAAACCTTGATATTACTGGGCTTTTCAGCAACTTTAAACTCAACTGTTATGTATTTTCCCTTGTTTTTGCCCTTATGAGCGAAAATAAGGGAAAGTTTTTGTTTTTATCCGCCAAC
>JAGBGJ010000093.1 GCA_017936045.1 Clostridia bacterium | reverse complement strand
TTCGTACTTAAGGCGGACTGTAACATCCTTATGTACCGTTGATTTACTTATTTTAAACACCTTGGCTGCCGCCCGCACCGTGGCGCCTGTATCAATTATATATTCCCCCAAAAGAATGGCTCGGCTGTTAAAATTTTCTCTCATATAATCAACTCCATTTAACTATATGAGAAATGTTTTTTTCTTATACCTTTTGGCTGTTGTTTTATTGAAAAGATTCATAGCCTGTGCTATAATAATTTTAATATTTTTTATTTATGAGGGATTTTTATGAAAAAACTTTTGGCTGCCGTTTTGGCTATTACTATTTTTTTAAGTTTAACCGTTACAGCAGGTGCTGCTCCCCAGCTTCCAACAAAGGATTTTGAAGGGAACACCTATTACTGTGTTAATACAAAAGCACAGTATACCTCGCTTGTAAACTACGCTATTAATAATCTTTTAGAAGAAGTTCTTATTTACAGGGAACCCGATAAAACGGAGTATGACAACTCTTGGTCTAACGATGTGGGTAATTTTTGCGACTATAAAAACTATAGAGAGCTTACCTTCCTTGATTATAACACAAATGTAGTTTCGGGTTATGCTGATACAAAGCCAATTTTCGATGAATACAACTGCTATGTTGGCCATACGGCAGAGGATTACGGAAAATTACAAATTGAATATAACGACAGTAAGGAAGAAATAAAGCAGGCCGAAGCCATTATAAAAAATGTTTTAGCCAAGGTTTCGGGTAAATCTACGGTTGAAAAAATTCAATATATTGTAAACTATGTTTGCTCTGTAACAGAGAGCGGCTCTACAAGGCTTCCCGATGGAGGATACGACCTTATTAACGGTGTTTACGATGTTCTTACAGGCCACCGCACCAACGTGGTTTGCACATCCTATGCGGTTACCCTGCAAAAGTTCTTTGAAATGGCCGGAATTGATGCTGTTATGATACATAACGTTGCACATATTTGGAATATGGTGTGTATTGATGGCGTTTGGTACGGAATTGATGCCACCGCCGGCGATGAGGGAAGCACCATGTCCGACCGATATATGCTTATGGGCTATGATGGACTCCGTGGCTTTGACATTGGTGATAAAACCCCCGTTGCAACCTTTAAAGCGCGTCATACACTAGCCGACAAGGGTTATTTCAGCAGTAGTTCTAACACAACACCCTCCTCTTCAAGCAGCACCCCCGCAAGCAAGCCTTCCGGCAATCAAACAAACACTACCCCAAATAAAAACAGCTCTGCTGTAGGTTCTACCACAAGCTCGGAAAATAATTCTTCTTTAGAAAACTCCTCTGAAACGGGGTCTGTTGAAAATATTACCGAAGACAAAAAGCCCGAGTCTGCCAAGATTACCGTTAACCTGACTGAAGGTGCTGTGGTTTCGGCCGATGTTTTTAAATCGGCCTTAGAAAAAGGGGAAGAGGTTTCCCTTGTTGGAGATGGCTTTGTTTGGAAATTTTCTGCCGACAGCATTAAAGATGCCAATATTTCTGAAAGCTTTAATGCCGAGGTATATGTTGGTGATGCCGTTTCTAAAGAGGCGGTAGAGGCTATTAAGCAGGCTACCGAAAGTAAAACAGAAGAGGTTTATCCCTTTAGTTTTTCTCACCACGGAAAACTGCCGGGAGAGGCTGAAATTACTATTGAGGTTAAGCCCGAGCTTAAGGGTAAAACTGTTTATATCTATTATCTTAACGACAAAAATGAGCCTGTTGCAGCCGGAAAAGGTGTTGTTACCGAGGATAATACCCTTACTTTTACCACCGACCATTGCTCGGTGTGGTTTTTAAGCCAAGATAAAATTGATAGCGGCTTCCCGCTTACTGCTGTTCTTATAATTGTTGGTGTTGTCCTTCTGCTTGCCGCAGGCGGCGTTACTGCTTTTTTGCTGATAAAACGCAAAAAGCCGATTTTAGAAAAGTAAAAAATTCTTTTATAAATCTTTCGAATAAAAAAAGCACCCTATGATGGGTGCTTTTTTTATTATTCGTAGTCTACAACATTTACCCAGGAAAGCAGGAATTCGCGTTCATGAGAGTTACCCTTAACCGACTGTGATGCGGCTACAATGGGCATCCATTTCTGAACATACTGCTTTGCGGTATCGCTCTTTTTGCAGAAAAGCTCTAAATACTTTTTAGCGGCCTCTTCATCCCCTGCAAGGCAGAAGAGAAGATAGGTTCTTGCGGCATCGGCCGAGGCGTTACCCTGTGTTGCGTGTGCCCAGTCGATAATATAAGGTGTTCCATCCTTTGCGATGATAACATTGGATGGGTTAAAGTCCCCGTGGCAAACCTTGTTGTGCTTGGGCATACCCTCAAGGCGGGTGTGAAGCTCGTAACGGGTGGTGGCATCTAAATCGGTTGCCGAAATTTTACGGTTCATCTTATCCTTAAGTTTATTTAAAAGGGGGCATTTTTGGGCGTGAATGGTAAGCTGAATATCAACAAGCTGCTCTAAATACTCATCCTTTTTATCGGGGTTTTCCTCCATAAGCTGGGCCAAAGTTTTACCCTCGATATGCTCGGTAATAATGGCCCATTTGCCATCTATCATATCAACGCCCAAAATTTTGGGGATATTAAGGGCTGTTTCCTCAATTCTTGCCTGATTTAAGGCTTCGTTTAAAATATCGGCCTTGGAATAATCGGCATCGAACACCTTAATTGTTTTATCGTTGTCGCGATAAATGGTTTTATGCTTTCTTGTTGCAATTACATTTTCAAGTTTCATTGAATTAGTCCTCCTTTGGCATTTCTTTTTCGGTAAAATGCTTGCCGTAGTAAGCGTTTAAATACATCTGCTTAATTTCGCTCATAAGGGGATAGCGTGGGTTTGCGCCTGTGCACTGGTCATCGAAGGCCTGCTCTACCATATCATCAAGGCGGGCAAGGAAATCGTCCTCATCAACACCGTAATCCTTAATTGTATCCTTAATTCCAACGGTTGCCTTAAGGTCGTTGATGGCCTTAATAAGGTTTTCGAGCTTTTCGGTATCGTTTTTTCCGCCAAGGCCTAAATAGTCGGCAATTTCGGCATAGCGCGCAAGTGTGTGGGGGTGGTCATACTGAGAAAATGTTCCCATTTTTGCAGGAGCCTCGCTTGCGTTGAAACGAAGCACCTCTTCAATCATAAGGGCATTTGCAACACCGTGGGGAAGATGGTGGAATGCGCCGAGCTTGTGTGCCATAGAGTGGCAAACACCTAGGAAGGCGTTGGCAAAGGCCATACCTGCCATTGTTGCGGCGTTAGCCATCTTTTCCCTGGCCTCGATGTCGGTCTGGCCTTGCTCGTAAGCACGAGGGAGGTATTTAAATATATTCTTAAGAGCCTGTAAGGCCAGACCGTCGGTATAATCGGTGGCAAGCATTGCGGCATAGGCTTCAACGGCATGGGTAACTGCATCTATACCCGATGCGGCGGTAAGTCCCTTTGGCGCACTCATGTGGAAGTCGGTATCAATAATTGCCATATTGGGCAGAAGCTCGTAATCGGCAAGAGGATACTTAACGCCTGTCTCTGAATCGGTAATAACGGCAAAGGGGGTAACCTCCGAGCCTGTTCCTGCCGAGGTGGGAACGGCAATAAAGTATGCCTTTTCGCCCATTTTGGGGAAGGTGTAAACACGCTTTCTTATATCAATAAAGCGCATTGCCATATCTAAGAAGTCTGCTTCGGGGTG
>JAGBGJ010000092.1 GCA_017936045.1 Clostridia bacterium | reverse complement strand
GCGCCTGCCCACTCGTTTTGCATAATGCCAAGGAAGTTAACCATCTGGTTACAAAGGGTGGAAAGGTGAGCTGCAGGAGCAGATGTAATCTTTCCGGGAACGCCGCCAAGACCTTCCTGAATTAACTGCTTTAAGGACCAACCTGCGCAGTAACCGGTAAGCATTGAAAGGTCGTGAATATGAATATCAGCATTTCTGTGAGCGTTGCCGATTTCATCATCGTAAATTTCAGAAAGCCAGTAGTTAGCGGTAACAGCGCCCGAGTTAGAAAGGATAAGTCCGCCAACCGAGTAGGTAACGGTGGAGTTTTCCTTAACGCGCCAGTCGTTAACATTAAGGTAGTTATCTACAATAGCCTTGTAGTCTACCATTGTAGCGTTTAGGTTACGAATCTTTTCTCTCTGGCGGCGGTAAATAATGTATGCCTTAGCAACATCATCGTAGCCCGCTTTAATAAGAACCGATTCAACAGCGTCCTGAATATGTTCAACCTCAATCTTACCATCCTGAATTTTGGGCTCGAACTGAGCGGTAACCTTGAGGGCCAAGAAATCAATTATATCTTGGTTGAATTGCTTTTGACAAGCATCGAATGCCTGGAAGATTGCGGTTGAGATTTTGGATAAGTCAAAAGGTACGACTTTTCCGTCGCGTTTTACGACATTATACATCTTTTTTCTCCTTTTTTCTTTATTTTTTATTTGTTTTTATATTTTTTCCGCGTATGCCGCGAGTGTAATCCCATTATATAGCCGAATATAGTGTTTGTCAAGCACAAAATACAATATATTGTGTTTATTTTTTTAAAGAAAACCCATATTTAGTGTATTAAAGTGCCCTAAAACCCTCTATTTAAAAGGAAAAGAGGCCCTTTTTAGGACCTCTTTTCCTTTTAAATTCCTCTTATTTCCACAATATCTAGTGTTTTGGCGGCTTCGGCCTGCATTTGCTCTAAAATCTCCCGCTTATGGGCCGATAATCCCTGGCCTATAATATCTCCCGAATCTACAAAATTCTGCAGGAAATACCGTTTAGCTCCCTTAATATCTGCAGCCAGCGCCTTAATGTCCTCCACCGTGTGAAGCTCAGCCACTATGGTTGTGCGGAACTCGAAATCAATTCCGCTGGAAATTAAAAAGGCCGCACTTTCCTTAATGGGGGAAACATCAAAATCCTTTATGCCAACCGTTTGGCCGTATTTGGAAAAGCAGTTTTTAACATCCATTGCCACATAGTCAACAAGGCCGCCCAAAACCAATTCCTTTAGCTTTTCGGGGTAGCAGCCGTTGGTGTCCAGCTTAACAGCATAGCCCAACGCCTTAATTTCTTTAATAAAATCGGCAATATCACTCTGCAGCAGCGGTTCGCCGCCCGTAATGCAAACACCATCTAAAAGCCCTGTCCTCTTTTTAAGGTAGGCAAGGATTTCTTCCTTGCTGAATTCGGCTTCTCCGCCACCAACCACTAAGGATGCGTTATGGCAAAAGGGGCAGCGCAAATTACAGCCAAAGGTAAAAACCGTGCAGGCAACCCTGCCGGGGAAATCAAGTAGTGTCATTTTTTGAAAACCGCTAATTCTCATATTATATATATACTCCATATTTTAATAGATAAAATAATCATAAAATAAAAGAGGCCGTTTGTCAAGCAAACGACCTCTTTATAATTTTTCCAATTAAGCGTTTTCGGCTTCGAACTTCTTAATGAATTCGCAAAGAGCTGCAACACCTTCGGTGGGCATAGCATTGTAGATAGAAGCGCGCATACCGCCAACACTGCGGTGACCCTTAATGTTAGCAAAGCCTGCTGCGGTTGCCTCTTTTACAAACTTAGCGTTAATCTCTTCATCCTCAGCGCGGAAGGTAACGTTCATCATAGAGCGAGAAGCTACATCGTTGGGGTTAGAGAAGAGCTTGGAATTTTCTAAGCATTCATAAAGAAGGGCTGCCTTGTCTTCGTTAATCTTCTTCATAGCCTCAAGTCCGCCGAGGTTCTTAATCCACTTAAGTACAAGGCCGCAAACATAGATGGGGTAGCAGGGGGGAGTATTGTACATAGACTCGTTAGCTGCCATGGTTGCGTAGTTGCACATTGTGGGAACGCTCTTGTCGAGGTCCTCGGTTAAAAGGTCTTCGCGTGCAATAACAATGGTAAGACCTGCGGGAGCTACGTTCTTCTGAGCGCCTGCATAGATAAGGCCGAACTTGGTTACATCAACGGGTTCGGAAAGAATGCAGGAGGACATATCAGCAACAAGGGGAACATTGCCGGTTTCGGGGATATAATCCCACTTGGTTCCGAAAATGGTGTTGTTGTAGCAGATGTGAACATAGTCAGCATCGGGGCGAAGGTCTAACTCCTCTTGGCGGGGGATACGTGTGAAGTTTTCGTCCTTGGTGGTTGCTGCAAGGTGAGCATCGCCGAACTTCTGAGCTTCCTTATAAGCCTTGCCGGAGAACTGACCGGTAACAATGTAGTCGGCCTTGCCGGTTTTCATAAGGTTCATAGCAACGTTTGCAAACTGCATAGAAGCGCCGCCCTGAAGGAACATAACCTTGTAGTTATCGGGGATGTTCATTACCTCGCGAAGGTCAGCCTCAGCTTCTTTAATGATAGCATCGTAAACCTTGGAACGGTGGGACATTTCCATAACGCTCATACCCGAACCGTTATAGTTCATCATATCATCTCTGGCCTGCTCTAATACAGGGAGAGGAAGCATAGATGGACCTGCAGAGAAATTATAAATACGATTATACATAATTTTTGCCTCCAAAAATTAATTGATTAAAAACATTATACTCCAAAAATAAAATTGTTGCAATAGCTTTTTTGTGAAAATTTTATCAATCTAAAAGAAAAATCGGCCTGTTATCAGGCCGATACTTTTTCGGTATAATGCTTAAAAACCTTTTGCATAAAATCTTCGGTAACGCCAAAGCGCTCGGCCAGGGATGAAATAGCCTCATCGCCCTGCTTAATTGCCGCCTTTAGCTCAAACAGGGGAACAAGCCGTTCAATAGCCCAGCTGTCGGCCTTTTTTTCAAGCTTAACCCTTATAAGGCTGTTGTCATCTAGGCTGTATACCCCGCCCGAAAGGCAGTGCCCAAGCTCGTGCGCTAAAACAACCTTTTCGGCATTTGCACCGCACGCGTTATGCAAAGCAATATGAAACCTGCCATCGCTTTCAAGGGTAAGGCCAAGGCTTTCCTTTAAGGGAAAAAAACTGACCGATATGCCTTGCTGTTCGGCAAGGTTATAAAGATTCGTTGTTTCCATTCTCTTTATTTTCTCTTTCCTTAACATAGGCGGCAAAGCGCATTACCTCTTCCACCATGGCATCGGTAACGCCTTCCTCTCCGCCGAAAAATGCAACCTTTAAATTAATTCTTTCAGAAGACGGGGCTTCTCCTGACAGTAAATATTCAACACTTACCGAGAAATACTCAGCTATCTTCTGCAGAGTGGCGGCAGAAAGGCTTTTATTTCTTCCCATTTTAAAGTCGGTAAGGGATGCGCGCGGTATTGAACACCTTTTGCAAAGCTCGGTAATATTTATTCCTCTGGACCTGCAAAGTGCTTCAATTCTGCTGTATGTTTCGTTCATAGAGAACTCTCCTTTAGTATCGTTTTTCAGCAAACAACACAAATTACTGAAAAACGAAAAAATGTCCTTGACAATTACTGAACTCCGTAATATAATAGCTTTGCAATTACGGAAATCAGTAATTTGTTCGGTTTACACCTGAATTGTATTACATAATTCAGTAAATGTCAAGTATTTTTTTAGGAGGATAAATGCAATGTACTGTTGTACGGACTGCAAGGCAGAATTTGAATATGTAGAAATAGTTTTTGAAACCCACGGGCTAAGCACTCCGCCTTATGAAAGAATAAAGCGCTGCCCCTTTTGCCACGGGACCGACCTTACCGAAACCGATAACAGACATTGCAGGTTTTGTGGCTCAAGGCTTACCAAGGCAGGGGAATATTGCAGTGAAAAATGCAAAAGCGCAGGGGAGCGCTACTTTGCGCTGGATGCACGGCGTAAAAAGCTTTTTCAAAACTCCCCCGTGGCGCAGGCCGTAAGGGAGGTTGCCGCCTATAACAAAACCCACGGCACCAAGTATTCTTACGGGCAGTATTTTAGTTTAAAAGAGCAGGGAGGACTTTAAATGGGAAGAAAAGAAACAAAAAAATATTTAGAGGGCTACCGTAAAAGTATGGCTCGCGCCCAGCATCTTCGGGGGCAAATGGCCGCCTTTGCCGCCTCGGCCCCAAGCATTAGCAGGGAAATAGAGGAATGTATAAAGCAGGGCGGAATTATAGAGGGCCTTATAATTTCGCACAGCAATATATGTCAGCGGGAAATTTTGCTTCGCAAATATGTCTACGGCCAGACTATCGAAAAAATTGCCGAGGAGCTTTGCTATTCGCCCCGCCATATTCAAAGAATACTAAACACAGCAGTTGAAACCTTAGGCGCAAGACTAAATTAAAAAGGCAGGGAATTTTCCCTGCCTTTGAATATTTTACTGTACAGTCTGGTTGATAGTTCCGTTTCTAAGCATCTCGTAAACAATGGGCTTTGATTGGTCAAACACTCTTAGGTGTACCTTATCGCTTTCAACCGAAACAAGGTCAATAGCGGTAACCATCATTGGTGTGTTAATCTCCCAAATGCGCTTCTTGAAATCGAAATTGCGGCCGGTTTTGTGTTCGTGGCCGTGGTGATAAACAAGAATATCGCCCGAGGTTCTGTTCGCAAAGTCCACTCTGAAAGAAGGTGACTTTATCATACTCTTGGTCTGGTATGCTTCAATGGTGCGCTCAAGTGTATCGCCGCGTGAGGTTACATAGGATGCGTGAGAGAACATAAGACATTCATCAAAATCTCCCTGAAGAGCGGTTTCTGCCAGCCACTTAATCTGACCCTCGTGATATTCGCCCCAGTTAGGCTGTCCTGTAACCTCGCCCTTAGAATCAAAGGTAAAGCGGTCATCGTTGTAGTCAAGGAAGATAAGGCGTGTGGTCTTGCCTGCCTTTTCCAAATCGTAGTAATAATACTTGGAAATAGGTTTTCCGTTATGGCTGTAATCCTTATCGCGGACAACATCAACATTTATAAATTCACGGAAAACTTCCTTATCCCAGTCAACATCGGAGAGGAGCCAACCCGCTACCTTGTCTACATAGTAAATAGAGTGGCCGTTGTTGTCGTCGTGGTTACCTGCGGTAATAAATACAGGCTTTTCGCACTCTTTAAGGGGCTCTAAGATTTGCTGATGCTGCTTTGCAAGGTGCTTTGCAACGGAAATTCCGGGATACTTCTTCTGGCTTTCCTTATAGTCGAAGCTGTCGGGGGTCTCATAACCGTTTACGATGTCGCCGCCGATAACAACGAAGTCAACATAAGGAGAGGCGTTAGCGGCAGCCACTACCTTGTAAAGGTATTCTTTAAGATTTGCAAGCTTTTTCTCTCCGGTTTCAACCGATTCGTAACCGTCTCCGCTGCTTCCGCGCTGGTTAAGAACCTCGGAGCCATAGTGAATGTCGGTAACATAAATGTAGTTTACATTGTTTGCTGTGCTGCTGTAGAAGTTGTTGGTAAGCTGAATCTCTTCCTGATATTTAATAATCTCTTCGTTTCCGCAAAAAACGGTTGATTTTTTGTCCTCGGGAACCTTAACCTTAATGTCGGAAAGAGAGCCCTTAACGGTAAAGCGTGCAAGAGCGTCTTCCTTTAAGGTTAACTCGCCTGCCTTGGGAATGGGGTTGTAGCCCTCGGTCTTCTGGCCGATAGCGCTCATAATAACCGAGTTAATGCCAAACTTATCGCTGAAGATGTAAACAGCAAATTCCTTATCGCAGGAAATAACCGTGCCTGCAGGCAGGGAAACATATTCCTCTGTCATAGTCTGGAAGGAATCATCGCTTTCAACGGTAAAATCGGTAATAGAGGTGTAGTTGAGTCTTGCCTTTTCGAACTTGGTAATGTTAAGCTCGGCATCAACCAAAGTAACCTCGGGCTGGCTTGATACAGGGTTGGAAGAAGGATTCTTGGCATCGCCCGAGCAAGCGGTAAAGGATAAAATTACAAAAATTAAGCTAAGGGTAATTGCGATAATTCTTTTCATAAAGCATTTCTCCTTAAATTATTCCTGAGCCTGTTTTAAGGCCTTAGTTTCAATTTCTTCGGTTGCTCTGGCAATAAAGTCGGCAAGCGGCATTGCACCAAGGTCGCCCTTTTCGCCGCGGCCTCTAACCGATACGCTGCCGTTTTCAACCTCGCTGTCGCCAACGGTTAACATATAAGGAATTCTCTGAAGTCTGGCCTCTCTAATCTTGTAACCGATTTTTTCGTTACGGGTGTCAACCTCAACCCTCATGCCAAGGGCTTCAAGCTTAGCCTTAACCTCGTAAGCATAGTCGTGGTGGCGGTCGGCAATGGGTAGAATTCTAACCTGTTCGGGTGCAAGCCATAAGGGGAATGCGCCTGCATACTTTTCAATAAGAAGCGCTAGTGTGCGTTCATAGCAGCCAATAGAGGTTCTGTGGATAATATAGGGGTTCTTTTTGGTTCCATCGCTGTCGGTGTATTCCATACCAAACTTTTCGGCCAGCATCTGGTCAACCTGAATGGTAATAAGGGTGTCTTCCTTGCCGTGAACATTCTTAATCTGAATGTCAAGCTTAGGTCCGTAGAAGGCAGCCTCGCCAATGCCAATCTTGTAAGGAATCTGCAGGTGGTCAAGAATTCTCTTCATAACGCCCTGAGCCTCATCCCACTGCTCCTCTGTGCCGATATACTTTTCTCTGTTATCGGGGTCCCACTGGCTGAAGCGGTAGGAAACATCCTCGTAAAGGCCGAGGGTCTTAAGCATAAACACGCAAAGCTCTAGGCACTTTTTAAACTCATCTTCAAGCTGTTCGGGGGTGCACATAAGGTGTCCTTCCGAAATTGTAAACTGGCGAACACGAATAAGTCCGTGCATCTCGCCGCTCTCCTCGTTTCTGAAGAGGGTTGAGGTTTCGTTATAACGAAGGGGTAAATCTCTGTAGGAACGGGGGCGGTTTAAATATGCCTGATACTGGAAGGGGCAGGTCATAGGACGAAGTGCAAAACATTCTTTAGATTCGTCCTCGGCGTCGCCCATAACAAACATACCGTCAAGGTAGTGGTCCCAGTGGCCCGAAACCTTATATAGGTCAGATTTAGCCATAAGGGGAGTTTTTGTAAGCAGCCAGCCTCTTTTTTGCTCTTCATCCTCAACAAAGCGCTGTAAAAGCTGAATAACTCTGGCGCCCTTGGGAAGAAGAACGGGAAGGCCCTGGCCTATAAGCTCGCTTGTGGTAAAGAGCTCCAGCTCACGGCCAAGCTTGTTGTGGTCGCGAAGCTTTGCCTCTTCAATTCTTTTAAGGTGCTCCTCAAGCTCGGCAGCCTTGGGGAAAGCGGTACCGTAGATTCTTTGCAGCATCTTTTTGTTGGAATCGCCGCGCCAGTAAGCACCGGTTGCGCTTGTAAGCTTAAACGCCTTAACAAGACCCGTGCTCATAAGGTGTGCACCGGCGCAAAGGTCGGTAAATTCGCCCTGCTTATAAAAGCTTATAACCGAACCCTCTGGCAAATCCTTTATAAGCTCAACCTTATAGGGTTCATCTAAATCCTCAAAGAATTTAACCGCCTCATCAAAGGGGAGAGTAAAGCGCTCGATAGCAAGATTTTCCTTAACTATCTTTTTCATTTCCTCTTCAATTTTGCCTAAATGCTCGGGAGTGAACATAACAGGGGAATCAATATCATAGTAGAAACCATCATCCACAGCGGGGCCAATGGCAAGCTTGGCTTCGGGGTAAAGCCTTTTAACCGCCTGCGCCAATATGTGGGATGTCGTGTGGCGATATGTCCAGCGGCCGTACTCGTCCTCAAAGGTTAAAAGCTCAACGCTGTCGCCATCCTTAAGCTCGCATCTTAAATCGGCATTTTCGCCGTTTACTCTGGCAGCACAAACATTCTTAAAAAAGCCGCCGCCAAAGGATTTTGCAATATCATAAGGGTTCATACCACTCTCGAACTCTCTGATATCGCCTCTAAGTGAAATCTTCATAAATTACCTCCTAAAAACAGAAAAACTCCGCCCCTAAAACAGGACGAAGTTAAATTACAAACTCCGCGGGTCCACCCGCATTGTGCCAAAGGCACCTCTCGAACCCCGTTAACGGAGGGCGGCCGTTCTGCTTTTCACAGACACTCAGGGGTGGTCTTCACACATACCTTTTATACGCAGGCTTTCAGCCGTGGCGCCGCGCTCTCTTTAATAAAACGGTAGGGCTACTCTTCCCATCAACGCTTTGTTCCCCTTAATAATATTATTTTTTGGCAAAAAAGTCAAGACTAAAAACTTGAATAAATTAATAATATATGCTAATATTACTTCGGTGATAAAAGTGTTTGATAAACTTAAAAAGAGCTTTGGCTCATCCTTTGATATGATGATAGTCGGCCTTGGTAACCCCGGAATAGAGTACGATGGCACTCGCCATAATGTCGGCTTTGCCGCAATGGATGCGCTTTGCCAAAAGTTCGAGTGCGAATGCAAAAAAATGAAGTTCAATGCCTATGTGGGCGACACGGTAATCGGCAAAAAAAGGGTTCTTCTTTTAAAGCCCCTAACCTATATGAACCTTTCGGGTAAGGCGGTTGGTGCCGCGGCTAACTTCTATAAAATCAGCCCCGAAAATATTCTTGTAATGTACGATGATATATCATTAAACCCCGGCACAGTTCGTATAAGGCGCAAGGGAAGTGCAGGGGGACATAACGGTATAAAGGATATTATTGAGGTGCTGGGAAGCGATAATTTTCCCCGCATTAAAATCGGCGTAGGTGCAAAGCCCCACCCCGATTACGACCTTAAGGATTGGGTGCTTTCCAAGTTTAAGGAAGAGGAACGCCAGGCCGTAGAAAAATCCCTTGAAACCACGGTTAAGGCTGTAAATGAACTGCTTTCTCGCGGAATTGATTCCGCTATGAATAAATATTCCAAATAATAGGTGTAAGGGCTCAGGTGTAAGGTGTCAGAGAGAAGGGAAAATATATGCATTACAAAGAAATGGTTGTTTGGCAAAAGGCCATGACATTGGTGGAAGAAGTGTACAAAAATACAGCCCGTCTGCCCAAGCAAGAACAATTTGGATTAGCAAGCCAAATGCAAAGAGCGGCTGTTTCTATACCGTCAAACATAGCAGAGGGACAATCGCGACATTCTAAAAAAGAGTATTTACACTTTGTGTCAATTGCGCAGGGTTCAAAGGCTGAGTTGTATACACAAATACAAATATGCGTTAGACTTGGTTTTTTAAGTCTTGAAGATACAGAAAAAACAAGTATGATTTGTGAAGAAGTAGGTAAAATGCTTTATGCTCTTGCGAATAAACTTCGCCAAGAATAAAAAAGCGCCCAACCCTCTTAAACCTTAAACCTGAAACCTTAAACCTGAAACCTTAAACCTGAAACCTGAAACCTGAAACCTGAAACGGAGAAAACATGAATTTTCTAAACTCGGTCATTACTCGTACAAAGGGATATACCGAAATCCTGAATGGTGTAATGGCAAACCGCTTGCCTGTCGAGGCAAACGGGCTGTCCTCGGTGCATAAGGCGGTCTTAATTTCGGCGCTTTTGCGGCAAACCGAAAAAAAGGCGGTGCTTATAACACCCGATGAGGCAGAGGCGGCAAGACTGAACGAAGACCTTGAAGCGCTGGGGCTCAGTACCCTGCTTTTTCCTTCAAGAGACTACTTTTTAGGAAGCCTTGTTGCCGCATCAAAAGAGTATGAGCATAAAAGAATAGACACCCTATCCAAACTTTTGGATGGGGCTTTTGAGCTGCTTATTTTACCTGCCGAAGCGGCAACACAGTATACCGCCCCGCCCGAAAAATTAAACAAAAGCCGCATTAAAATCTCCCTTGGCGACACCGTAAAACAAAACGAGCTTATATCAACCTTGTTGCTTGCAGGCTACACAAGAAGCGAACTGGTTGAGGGTGCCGGTCAATTTGCCCTGCGCGGCGGAATACTCGATATTTTCCCCACAAATAAAAAAGAGCCTTTAAGAATTGAGTTCTGGGGCGATGAGGTTGATTCCATTGCTGCTTTCGATACCCTTTCCCAAAGAAGAACAGAGAATATAGAAAGTGCAGAAATTTTCCCTGCAAGCGAGCTTATTTGCGATAAAGCGGAGCTTAAAGAAAAGCTTGAAGACTACCTTAAAACCGCCAAAAAGCTAAGTGATAAGCAAAAGAGCGTTTTAAGAGGGGATATTGATGCGCTGGATAGCGGCATTTCCTTCTCGCTCGACCGCTATATCCCCTTTATTTTAGGGGGCAGCACGGTGTTTGACTACCTTGCCGACAGCCTTGTTATAACCAGCGAAGCGGTTGCCGTAAGGGATAGGCTTAAAAGTATTTCCTTCCAAAGACAGGAAGATATAAAAACCTTTTTAGAAGAGGGCTTTTTATCCTATAAAACGGCCGAGCTTTATGCCGATGAGGCCTTCCTGCTAAGCTATATAGAAAAAGGGGTTTTGCTGGATAGCTTTATGCCGTCATCCCTGCCCTTCGGCCTTAAAAATATGGTGAATTTCGACTTTAAGCGCAACTCCTCTTGGAGTGGCGACATAAAGGTTTTAAAGGAGGATATTCACTACATTTTGTCCACGGGCGGCCTTGCTGTTATTGCCGCAGGAAGCGAAAAGGCGGCCCAAATTTTAAACGAAGATTTAAACCGTTCGGGCTTTAATACAATGTACCTTAAGGAAATTAAGGGCCTGCCCACAAGGGGCGCCGTTGTAACGGTTGGAGGGCTTTCCTCGGGCTTTGAAATACCCGAGCTTAAATTCCTTTTTATAACCCACCGCCAGCAGGCGCAGAATGTTAAAAAGCATAAAGCCCCAAGGAACAAAAACGCCTACAATTCACTTGAAGAATTACGCTTTGGCGACTATGTTGTGCACGCCTCACACGGTATTGGTATCTTTGATGGAATTAATCGCATAACCACGGGCGGAATAACCAAAGACTATATTAAAATTAAATACGCCAAGGGCGATGTGCTGTATGTACCCGTAACACAGCTTGACCTTGTTTCAAAATATATCGGCGGCACCGAGGAGGGAAGCGTTAAGCTTCATAAGCTTGGCGGCACCGAATGGCAAAAGACAAGAAGAAGGGTAAAGGGCGCTGTAAAAGAAATGGCAAAGCAGCTTACCGCACTCTATGCCAAAAGGCTTGCAATTAAAGGCCACGCCTTCAGCGAGGACACCGACCTTCAAAACGATTTCGAACGCAGGTTTGAATTTGAAGAAACCGAAGACCAATTACGGTGCGTAAACGAAATTAAAAACGATATGGAACGGGCAGTACCAATGGACCGCCTGCTTTGCGGAGATGTAGGTTTCGGCAAAACCGAGGTTGCACTGCGCGCCGCCTTCAAGTGTGTAAGTGAGGGCAAGCAGTGTGCCGTTTTGGTACCCACTACCATTCTTGCCTGGCAGCACTATAACACCATAGTGCGCCGCTTTGGCGAAATGCCGCTGGAGGTAAGAATGTTATCCCGCTTTGTAAGCCCCAAGGCACAGCAAAAAACCTTAACCGAGCTTCGCCGCGGCAGTGTAGACCTTGTTGTTGGCACACACCGTATTATTTCAAAGGATGTTGAGTTTAAGGATTTAGGACTTGTAATAGTGGATGAGGAACAGCGTTTTGGTGTTGCCCAAAAGGAAAAGCTAAAGGAAAAATATCCCGCAGTAGATGTATTAACACTTTCGGCCACACCAATTCCAAGAACCCTTAATATGGCAATGTCGGGGCTAAGGGATTTATCCTCAATAGATGAAGCGCCGGGCGACCGCCACCCTGTTCAAACCTATGTGTTAGAGCAAAACCAAGGCGTTATTTTAGAGGCTATAAGAAAGGAACTCCGCCGTGGGGGTCAGGTTTACTACCTGCACAACCGTGTGGACTCCATTGACCGCGTTGCCTTTAAACTGCAGGAGGCTCTGCCGGAAGCCAGAATTGCCGTGGCTCACGGTAAAATGGGCGAGGAGGAGTTAAGCGCGGTTTGGAAAAAACTGGTAGAACAGGAAATAGATATTCTGGTTTGCACCACCATAATAGAAACGGGTGTAGATGTTCCCACCGCCAACACACTTATTATTGAGGATGCCGACCGTTTTGGCCTTTCTCAGCTGCACCAGCTTCGCGGAAGGGTTGGCCGCAGTACGCGCAGAGCCTATGCATATTTTTGCTACCGACAGGGCAAGGGACTAAGCGAAATTGCCACCAAGCGGCTTGATGCCATAAGGGAATATACCGAATTCGGTTCGGGCTTTAAAATCGCTATGCGCGACCTTGAAATAAGGGGCGCGGGCAGTGTGCTGGGTGCCGAACAGCACGGTAATATGGAGGCTGTAGGTTACGATATGTACCTGAAACTCTTAAGCCGCGCTATGGAGGAGGAAAAGGGAATTAAATCAGAGGAAACCGAGGATGCGGAATGTCTTGTTGACCTTAACATTTCGGCCCATATTCCCGAAAACTATATCGAAAGCCTGCCGGCGCGCCTTGGCATTTACCGAAGAATAGCCGAAATTAAAACAAACGAAGATGCATCCGATGTTATAGATGAGCTTTGCGACCGTTTCGGTGAACCGCCAAGCTCGGTAATCGGGCTTATTGATATTGCTCTTTTCAGAAGCCGTGCCGCGGCAAACGGCATTTACGAAATAACCCAATCGGGCAAAACGCTGCTTATAAAGGTTACCGAATTCCGCGAGGAGCAGTTTGCCAAGCTTTGCGATGGTCTTAGCGGCAGGGTATTTTTAAAGGTAACCGACAAGCCCTGCTATCAGGTGAGACTTAAGGATGGCCAGTCGGTTCTTGCCGCCTTAAAAGAAATTGCACAATTATTGTAGACTTTTTTGAAATTATATAGTATAATATCAAAGTTGAATTAAACCTCGGAGGTCAAAAAATGAAATCACTTAAAAAAGTATTGGCTTTGTTACTTGCCGTAGTTTTTGTATTGTCTATGGCTGCTTGCCATCCTAAAGATGAGGTTGCAATCTCTGCAGGAGATTACAGCATTACCTCGGCAATGTATTCCTATTACTTAACTATGGCCGATTTAGAGGCAAAAAGTCTTATCGCCAACAGCGAGGATTACGATACCACCGCAAAGAACTTCAGCTTCTATAAGCAAAAGATTGATAACATTCCTTTCGAAACCTATGTAAAGGATAAGGCGCTTGAAAACAGCCTTCGTTACATTGTACTCGAAAAGCTCTGCAAGGAAGCCGAACTCAAAATATCCGATGAAGACAAGAAGGGTATGGAATCTACCGCAGACTATTACTGGAACTATTCCTACGGTCCCGTTCTTACCGAAAACGGTGTAAGCTTCGAAACCTATAAAAAAATCTTTATGAACGATGCTCTCTATAGTGAGTATTTCGATAGTCTCTACGGTGCGGAAGGCTCCAAGGCTGTAGATGCCGAAAGCATTAAAAAGGCACTCGGCGAAAATTATTCTGCTGTTTATATGATTACCCACAGCTATTCTTCCGAAGAAAAGCCCGATGTAGATGCTATCTCTAAAAGTCTGGATAAGTATGTTACATCCCTTAAGGATGGCGCTGCTTATGCCGACGTTTTAGCCGAGTATAATAAGGATAACAATAAGGAAACCTCTTCTACCACATCCTCTACAACAACCTCCTCCTCTTCTGAAACCACATCCGCAACATCCTCCTCTAATTCTTCTTCCACCACCTCTTCAGAGGAAAAGGAAGAGGAGAAGAAGCCTCAGGACAGCAACATCACCGTTCTTACCAAGTACGAAGATGCTTATTCCGGCGAATCAAGATACTTCACCAAATATGAAGATGTTGAAAAGCTTGCCGAAGGCGAGGTTGCTTTAATTCACGATGAAGATGCAAAGGCTTACTACATTGTTGTTAAGAAGGATGTTATGGCTGATGAGTATTATCTCGATGCTTTAAGCGATGAAATCCGTTACCTCTTAAAGGCCGATGAATACGATACCTTCCTTAAGGATACCGCCGCTAAGCTTGATTACGACATTAACAAGTTTGCAGTAAATCAGTTCAAGGTTAAAAAGATTTACGACGGCAGCGAAGCTCAATAATTATTAAAACACCGAAGCCGGGCGGCTTCGGTGTTTTTTCTTAAAAATTTTTCATTTACCCCCTCAAACCGACATTTTTCGACAAGGCAGGTATGTTATACTTAGGTTAAAGAAAAGGGGGACTTTTATGTTAAAGGTTGCAGTAATTTCAAAAACTAACGAAACTTGGCTTAAGGGCGAAGGAATTGAGGCCGACATAGCCTTTGAAAAAATCAAGCTTGCGCTTATTAACCTTTGCCGCGAGGAAACTGTGTGGCTTATAAGCCCAATGAACCGCGGAATAGAAACCATGGCGGCAGAAATTGCCGTAATGCTTGGCGGTAACATAAAGCTGGAGTGCGCCCTGCCCTTTGAGGAGCAGGCCAAGGACTGGAGCGAGAGCGAGCGCGATAAATACTTTTCTATTATTAAACGGTGCGAAACCGAAACTATGATAACCGCACAAAAAGGTGAAAAAAGCGAAAAATATTGTTATACTTATCTTGTTAATAAGGCTAATCTTATTATGCTCGGCGAGGCCCCGAACGAAGATATAGCCGAGCTTATTAATAATTCAGGCAAAAAGGTTATAGAAATATAAAAGAGGATGCGTTATGCATCCTCTTTTTTCTCTTTTCTTTCGTGGTATTTGGCAAGGATTTTTCGGTAGATTAAAATGCCCAGCAGACTTATGGCGCCGGTTGCTACAAAAAGCAGCGCGCCCTCTAAGTATTTGCCGTTCCCAAAAAAGTCACCCCCAATGGTGGAGGAAACAACCGATGGAATTCTTGCAAACATTGAAATAAACAAAAATTCGCTAAGCTTCATTTTGGTAAGCGGCACAAAATAGGTAAGCAAATCCTTCGGTGTGCCGGGGATTAAAAATAAAACGAAAACCAAGGTGTTAAGCTTCTTTTCGCTGTTAATAAAACGAAGCGATTCTATTTTTTCTTTTTCAACAAACAGCTCTACAAGCTTTACACCCCAAATTTTAACAAGGGTAAAAACCAAGGCGGAAGCAAGGCCAACACCCGCAAGGCAAATTATAGTGCCCTCAATAAATCCAAAGGAAAGGCCAAGGCCCACCTCAACAAATTCACCGGGGATAATGGCAACAAAAACCTGCAGCATTTGAATTCCCAGTGCAACAAATCTGCCCCACCAGCCGTAGCCTTCAATAAAGGCTTCAAAGCCCTGCGCTGTGGCGCCCGAGGAAAAGAACTTATAAACCATAAAATAGGAAATCACCCCAAAAACGGCAATAACCGCCGCCAGGGACAAAAGGCCTATTATTCTTTTTGCTTTAAGTGTTTTAAATCTTTCTTTCATATCTTATCTAAAGGTACAAAGCAGCTCTTCAAAGCTGTTTGCGGTATAGGTGGGCTTGTAAATTTCTTCGCGGCCCCAGGGGTTGAAAAAGCAGGTGTCAAGCCCAGCATTTATGCCACCCAAAATATCCGAAGACATACTGTCGCCCACAACACATATTTTTGATTTATCCTTTTCGGGGATATTAGCCAAAACGTGGTCGAAAAACTCGCGGTTGGGCTTTTGGCTGCCTATATCCTCCGAAATGAAAACTCCCGAAAAATAGGGAAGAAGTCCACTTCTTTTAAGGCGCTCGGCCTGCACCGTGCCAATTCCGTTTGTAATTATGTAAAGATTATGTTTCTGGCTTAGTGCTTTGCAGACCTCATCGGCACCGGGAAGCAAAATGCCAAAGGTGGAAAGACACTCTACATAGTAAACGGCCATTTCATTTGAATCGGCCTTAATTCCGAAATGCTCGGCAAACTGCTCAAAACGCCTTGTCCTTATAAGGTTTCGGGTAATAAGGCCCTTTTCAAGTTGTTTCCAAAGGGCGTTGTTAATGGAGGAAAAGGTTGCTCTGATTTCCTCGTTAAAGCCAATGCCAAACTTGTCGCACACCATCTTAATGGCGGCTTTTTCGGCAGCGGGGAAGTCAAGCAAGGTTTCATCTGCATCTAAAAGCAGGGTTGTATATTTGCTCATATAGCACCTACTCCCATAATAATCAAAATAAGGCCAACAGGGAAAAGCATTGGCAGTATAACAGCCGCCGCAAAGGGGATTACTGCAAGACCGGGTCTTGTGCCGCCTTCATACTTAAGCAGTAAATCAAGCGGCATGGAGTTTTCATTTAAAGAGGCCTTTATTTGCAGGATTTTTTCGCTGGATTTATCCTTATAAATATCAAGACCGACAGCCGAAATAAAAAACGCCGCTAAAAAGCCAACATATTGCGAAAGCGAAACGACTGAAGCCGAATAATATGAAACAAGACCCGATAATGAACTAAAAAGGTTTGCGCTCTGCGAGCCGAAAATCTTTGCAAGCTCGGTTGCGATTGTTTGATTAAGTTCAAAATTAACAAGGGTGTCTCCAAGTGTTAAAACGGCACCCAATATTAAAAAGAAAAGCCCGAACTTTTTTAAGTTCCTGTAAAAGAACCAGGCCGAAATACCAAAAAAGCCGAAGAAAAGGCCTAAGAATAAAAGAGGAAGCGAAAAAACGAATTTTGCCCCATTTTGCAGGCGATTAAAGTCATATAGAATGTCATCGGCACCGCTGCCTATAAAGTGGCGATACTCGTAATATGAAATGCCCTCAAAGCTTGGCTTTTCTTCGGTGAGGGCAGGTGTTTCCTTTTGCAGCTTGTCCACAACGGGAAGCACCGCTCCGCAGTATTTACAATAGGTGAAATGCGCTTCGTTCACGGTGGAACAGCTAACGCATATTTTGTCTGTCATTAAAATTTCCTCACTAAATTAAAAATGTTGACAATAGGGTGGGGATAAATTCCACGGCAAAAACGGCAAGCATAAAGCCAACAAAGCTAACGCCCGAATATTTTTTCTCGGCGGCTTCTGTGTCTTCGGCCTGCTTTATTAGTGAAGCAGATAAAACCACCCTTTGCTTATAAATGTAGTCGCCGTACATTCCGCAAACAATTCTTACAACAAGGCCCATAACCATTCCCACAAAGGATAAGAAAAGGGGCAAAAATCCAATTTCGTTTGCATATTGGGCGTAGTGTTCGGCAAGCTGGATAGAGTTTCTGATGCTTTGGTCGGCTGTGGGGAGTGAAAGTAAAGCCAAGCTAAGCGGAAAGTTTAAAACCACAGTTATAATGGATAAAAGGCTGGTTATAATGCTTTCTTTATACATTTTTCGGTAGGCAAACCAACCGTGGGGGAGTAAAAATGCCGCCCAGTTCCAGGACTTTTTATTCTGCGCTGTAACCTTTAAAAACTTAGGAATATACCTGAATGTATTGCTTTTTACAACCTGTGCCGCCTCTTTTGCGGTAACGCCATCATCAATAACGGCGGTTTCCTTGACAACCTCGCCCTGCTCAAAGGGGGAAAAAGCAAAAGGCGGAACATTCATTCCTGCAGGGGCTCCGCAGTTATTACAGTAGCGCGAGCCTTTTTCCATTTTACTGCCGCAACGAATGCAGACTTCGGTTAAATTCGGCGCGGCCTCGGGCTGAGGTTGGGTTTCACGCTTTGGCTCCTCGGCAGGTTCTTCACGGCGGTACTGCATATCGGTTCCGTGGTACTCTTCCATACCGCACCTGCCCAGGTGGTTATAACAATCACGGTGGTGCGGCGCGCCGCAAACGGGGCAGTAAACCACATCATCCTCATCAAAAAGATATGCCGAGCAAATGGCACACTTTTGATTTCTTAAATCTAAACTCATTAAACTGTCTCCTTATTGGAACTAAAACTTAATTTCATTTTTTCAGCAGCTTCAAAAACAGTCTTAAAATACTGGCTGCCGTAGTTATGGTAAAGTCTTTGCTCTATCATAACCTTAAGCTCATCGGGGGTTACCCACTTAACCTCGGCAACCTCGCTTTTTTGAAGTCGAAGCCTGCTTATATCGGCATCGCACTTAATAAACCAAACATCAAGAAAAGAATTCCTGCGTTTAAGCCTGCCCATAAATTTAAGGCTGCCTTTAGGTGCTTTTATTCCAAGCTCTTCGCTAAGCTCTCTGGCTGCCGCCTTAATTGAACTTTCACCCGCAATGGCCGAGCCACCCGTAGAGGCCCATTCGCCCGGCATAAGGCGTCTTTTTTCACTTCGGCGCTGAATAAGGAAGTTGCCGCTTGATGAAATCACCCAAATGTGAACCACAAGGTGATACTCGCCCGGCCGTAATACGGTGCGGCCTCTAACGGCGGTTTTTCCCGTAACCACACCGTTTTCGTTCATTATATCCCAAATTTCCATATTTTTCCTTCTTTGAACTTAAATCATATATAGATTAATTGTACCAAAACTCACGCTATTATACAACATTTTTTTGGTAAACAAATTATTAATTAAAAATGTCTTGTAAATAATAGAAATATATATTATAATACTAGAGCAAGCTTTGTCTGTATGATGGGGTGTGCGAATGGGCTGGTCCTGTGCGACGGAGCACTGTGAACCATGTCAGGCGGGGAACCGAGCAGCATTAAGCGGTTTTTTCCGTGCGCCGCAGTCAATCGGTTCATTCGTACGCCCCATCATACAGGCTTTTGATTTATTGGAGGCAAAAATATATATGGCTTATAAAGCACTGTATAGAAAGTATCGCCCCACCACCTTTTCGGAGGTTTACGGGCAGGACCATATTGTAGAAACCCTTAAGGGCGAGCTGTCCGAGGGCAAAATTTCTCACGCCTATCTTTTCACAGGCACAAGGGGAACGGGTAAAACAAGCTGCGCCAAAATTTTAGCAAAGGCTGTTAACTGTACCGCCGCCAATGGCGGAGACCCCTGCCTTTCCTGCGAAGCCTGTAAGGCCATTGCCGAAGAAGAAGCAACCGATATTGTAGAGCTCGATGCCGCATCCAACAACGGTGTAGATGATGTAAGGCTCCTGCGCGAGCAAATTGCGTTTTCTCCCAGCCGCCTAAAATACAGTGTGTATATTATAGATGAGGTTCATATGCTTTCCCTGCAGGCCTTCAACGCCCTGCTTAAAACCTTGGAAGAACCGCCCGAGCACGCTATTTTCATACTTGCCACAACCGAGGTGCACAAGCTTCCCGCAACCATACTTTCCCGCTGTCAGCGTTTCGATTTCAGAAGAATCGAGCCCGAAAAAATATGCCAGCGCATAGATTATATTGCAAAAGAGGAAGGCTTTAAAATCACACCTGCCGCCGCTTCGCTTATAGCCGCCGCGGCCGATGGCGGAATGCGCGATGCCCTGTCTATTTTAGACCTTTGCCTTTCGGCCTCTAAGGATATAACCGAGGAAACCGTTGCCGAGGTTTGCGGAATGTCGGGCAACGAATACTTAAATAAGCTGTCAGATTATATTATTGCGGGCAATGCATCCGAAGCGCTAAGCCTTATTGATGAGCTTTACACAAATTCGGTTGATATGATGCGCCTGGCGGTTGATTTATCGGCACATTTTCGCGACATTATGGTGGTTAAAACGGTGCAAAAGGGCACAAAGCCGGTTGTTTGCTCGGCCGCCCAGCTTGAAATTTACACCGAAAAGGCAAACCGCTTCGATATTAAGGATATAATGCGCGCAGGGGAGCTTCTTGCCGCCTGCATTTCTTCAATGCAAACCGCAAACAGAAGAAGTCTGCTTGAAATGACAATAATCAAGCTGTGCCGCCCACAGCTTTGCGATGATATAGCATCCCTTGAAAAAAGGGTAAGGGCGTTGGAGCTTGGTGCTCCCAAAACGGTGGCCGCCCCTGTAAGTACAGCCGCTGCCGAACCAAAGCCCGAACCGCCAAAGGCAATGGAAAAACCGCAGGTAAAAGAGGCAGAGCCCACACTGCAAGAGGAGGAAATCCCCCTGCCCGAGGAAAACGAAGCCCCCGCCCCAATGGAAGGGGAGGCACAGGCAAATGCCGATACCCCCATTGCCGAATGGAGCGAGGTTTTAAAAATCCTTTCCAAAACCGCACCCCTAATGCACGGAGTGTTAAACGGCTCCAAGGCATATATAAAGGGCCAGTTTTTACTTATTGATGCGCCCAATACCGGGTTTAAAGACCTTGTAAACGGCGAAAACTCGGTCCATCGTGATGCCATAAGGCGTGCGGCCGAGCAGGTGCTGGGCCAGACCTTCAAGCTTGGGCCTTATAAAGCAAAATCCGAAGCCGAGGAAACCGACCCGCTTCGCGCTTTTGCCAACAAATTAAAACAATTCGAAATGTAGGAGATATAAAATGAAAGTAAGAATACCCAACCAAAACGGCGGAATGAGCCAACAGCAAATGCTTAAAAAGGTTCAGCAAATGCAGGAGGATATGGCAAACCTTCAGGCCGAACTCGATGAAAGAGAATACTCGGCCGAAGCCGGCGGCGGACTTGTAAGCGTAACCGTTACTGGTAAGCACGAGGTTCGCGCTGTAAACATTAAGCCCGAAGCACTGGAGGAGTGCGAGGGAGACCCCGAAATGCTTGAAGATTTCCTTATAATTGCCCTTAACGATGCAATAAATAAGGCTGTTAAAACAAGTGAAGAGGAAATGGGTAAAATCACCAGCGGACTTTCCATCCCCGGTATGCCCGGAATGTTCTAAAAATGGCATATAATATAACATCACTTAACGAACTCACGGCGCAGTTTGAAAAGCTGCCCGGAATAGGTAAAAAAACGGCCCAAAGGCTGGCGCTTTATGTTATAACTGCCCCTGCCGAGTATGCAAACCGTTTTGCGGCCGCCTTAACCGATGCTAAAAGCCGAATTCACCTTTGCCCCTATTGTCAGTCGCTTACCGACCAGAATCAGTGCTCGGTTTGTGCCGACCCGCTGCGCGATAAAAGTGTAATTTGCGTGGTTAGCGACCCTAAGGATGTGCTGGCATTTGAAAAAACACGCGAATACAAGGGTGTGTATCATGTGCTGCACGGGGTAATTTCTCCGCTTGATGGCGTTGGCCCCGAAAGGCTTAAAATCAGGGAGCTGCTTGCCCGCCTTAGCGACAGCTCGGTTAAAGAGGTTATAATGGCAACCGACCCGACAGTTGAGGGCGAGGCCACCGCCAGCTATATTGCAAGGCTTATTAAACCTATGGGGGTTAAAATTACCCGTCTGGCCTACGGTGTGCCGGTTGGCGCAAATCTAGAATATGCCGATACCGTAACCCTTCAGCGTGCGCTTGAAGGCCGAAATGAGATTTAAAAGAGGATAAAAATGGTAACACAAAAGGATATAGACAGAATAAACGAACTTGCCCGCAAATCCAAAACCGAAGGGCTTACCGATGCTGAAAAGGCCGAACAAAAGGAACTAAGAGTTAAATACATCAACGGCTTTAAGGAAAGTCTGGAAAGCCAGCTTAAGGGCATCACCGTGGTAGAGCCCGATGGCTCTAAGCACAAGCTTGAAAAGAAGATAAAGCAATGAAAATAGTTGTGCTCGAAGCCGGGGTTATGACCCCCGGCGGTCTTTCTTTAGAGGTGTATAATCAGTTTGGCGAGGTAACCCTTTATCATACAACAAAGCAGTGCGAGGTTATAGAGCGCATCGGCAATGCCGAGGCAATCCTGCTCAATAAGCTTATAATTGATAAAGAGGTTATGGATGCCTGCCCCAACCTTAAATATATAGGCCTTTTTGCAACGGGATACAATACCATTGATGTAAAATATGCAGCCCTTAAGGGAATTACTGTTTGCAATGCAGGCAGCTATTCCACCAATGCCGTGGCACAGCATACTTTTGCGCTGATTTTAAACCACTTTAACCAGATTTCAAACTATCACACCGCAGTTAAGGCTGGCGCTTGGGAGAAAAGCGAGCTTACAACCCTTTACGATTTCCCAACCGATGAGCTTTGCGGCAAAACAATAGGCATTATAGGCTACGGCCATATAGGTCAAAGGGTGGCGCAGATTGCAAAAGCCTTTGATATGAAGGTGCTTAGCTACACAAGAACCCCAAAGCAGGAGAGCGCGGTAGAATTCGTAACTTTAGATGAACTACTCCGAAACAGCGATGTTGTCTCCCTGCACCTGCCTTTAACCGAAGAAAGCCGCCTCATAATGAACGAAAAAACCTTTGCCAAATGCAAAAAGGGAGCCTACTTTGTAAATACCGCAAGGGGCGGCCTTGTAGATGAAGCTGCCCTAAAGCAGGCAGTAGAAAGCGGCCACCTTTCGGGCGCAGGGCTCGATGCCATAACGGTAGAGCCAATGCGAAACTGTATACTTCAGGGTGTGGAAAACATTGTTATAACACCACACGCCGCCTGGGCCCCAATGTCCACCAGAATTAAACTTTTAAACATCACGGTAGACTGCATCAAAGGCTGGCTGAGCGGCAACCCCATAAATGTAGTATCAAAATAAAAAAAGCGAGGAAATTTCCTCGCTTTTTTATTATTTTACAGTTTTGCCATTATCATATTATCAACTATATCGCGAATGCGTTGCATGGTTGCGGTATCGTTGGCGCACTTTTTAAATACAATTTCATCGCCGTAGGCCTTTTCAATAGCGGCAACAACCTCTTCCTTAGAGTAGAGGCTTTCGCAAAGCTTTAATGCTCTGATATCCTCAAGACCCTGCCTGAAAGCGATAATTCTAAGGCTCTCTAAAGGCATTCCGTGGCGGCCGGGGTAAACGCTTGCAGCATCTCCGCCGCCGGCCCAGTTGCCTGCGTTTCCGTTAAGAAGCGGGTCGATATGGTCCCAAGAGAATTGGTTGTTATAGTAGTTATAGCCCCAATGTAAGAAGCCCTCAAGCCCGTATTTGTACATTTGTACGCCAAGGAAACGGGTACGAGCAGAATGCATAGCCATAAAACGGTTGCTGTATCCAACATAAGGATAACAGCAGTAATATACCCAACGTTCTTTAATATCTTCCTCAAGGAAGGGAAGAACACGGTCAACCTGGGGAACAGGATTCTCGCAAAGGCCCTGCTGGTAATAGTTAACATGGCTTAATGCATCAAGTATTTTCCAGCCACGAAGCACTTCGCCGATATTCTTGCGGTTAAGCTTGTACTGGGGCAAATGTTCCTCCCAAGGCTCATCAGAAATGTGGAAATAAACCCTATCTTTAAGGCCGCGACCCTCAAAATAGGTGGTAACCTCTTTAAGTAAAAGATTTAAGAAGGTAACATACTCTTCGCCCTCGGCAGGGGTTTCCCAACCAAAGATTTTCTTATATTCGCCATCAACAGTTGCCATAACCTTGGGGCATTTGAATGCACCCCACTGGGTGAAGAGGTGGTTGATTTCGAAATACTTAACCCCACACTCAAGCAGCATATTAACCCAGCGGTCCAAAAGGGATAAATCAAAGGAGTATTCGCCGTTTGTAACGGTTACCCCTACAAGTTGGTTGGTGGTGCGCTCCCAGTCAACAGCGGTGTCGAGGGGAGGGGTAAGAATAGGAGTTAGAATCATATTAATGCCGTTGTCTACAGCGGTTTGAACAAACCTTTTGCAAATTTCAAAGTGGCGGTCGCTCCAAACCTCAACATCATAGTAATCGGCAAGACAGTCGGCATAGAACCACTGTGTAACCTTGGTGTCCTGCTCGGGCAGGTCAATATCTATAACGTTAATTTCAATTTCGTTTTCGGTGGCAACCTCGCCATACTGATTATATAGTTTAAACTTAAGGGTGTGTTTACCGGCGGCAAGGCCCTCATCACATTTAACATCAACCCAAATGGGGTGAATTTGCTGGTTTAAAACGGTAACAGCGTTTGTGTGGTGAAGGGGTAAAAGCAGGTCGGGGTAAAGGCCGGGCTCGTTTCTTATGTAGTCGGGGTCAAGCTCTGCTGCCATTTTAGGTGTAGGCTCAATGGGAACATAGTTTGGAATACACTCAACACTGCGAAAATGAACATACTCGGCAAGGTCGCCCTCAGCCTCAATCTTTCCAACCATACGGGCCACACGTGCTTCTTCTTCATTATAAGAAATAATCTGGAAGGAAGCAGCAATGTTCCTATAGGTGTTAATGCTTTTAATCTCGGCAAAATCATCGTAATTGCTGTCGATAAAGCATTTTTCAAGAGATGAAATTATTTTTGTTCTAAGCATAAAAAAATTACACCCTTTCATTATTATATATAATACATTTTTGATTTTAACAGTTTAAATTTTAAAAGTCAACACATAAAAAATCTTATTGACAAACGGGGCCTTTTTAGGTATAATCTTAAACTGATAGGCTATGTAAAGTGGATACTTATCCCCATAGCTGAACTAAAAATAAGGAGGGTTCAAAATGAAAAGAACTTACCAGCCTAAGAAGCTTCATCGTAAAAAGGAACACGGCTTCTTAAAGAGAATGGCTACCGCCAACGGACGCAAGGTACTTGCCAGCCGCAGAGCAAAGGGCAGAAAGCAGCTCACACACTAATCTTATGTACTGTTTTAAAAAGCTGAAACTCAATTCGGAGTTCAGACGAATTTACGGACGCGGAAAAAGTTTTGTTACTCCCGCGTTCGTAGCCTATGCGTTTAAAGGCAAAACCGATAATGTACGCCTTGGCATTACGGTCAGTAAAAAAATCGGCGGTGCGGTAGAAAGAAACCGCGCTAAAAGACTTCTTACCGCCGCCTTCAGTGCGGTCTCGGGTGAGATTGAGTCGGGCTGGGAATTTGTCCTTGTAGCCCGCAGCAGAATTTTAAAGACAAAAAGTCAAGACCTTGCCTTAAAGCTCAAAACGTTTTTGTTAGAGGAAGGTATAATTAAAACCGATGCGTAATCTACTCATCAGACTTGTCCGTTTTTATCAAAAAAACATTTCCCCAACAAAGGTACCCTGTTGCAGGTTTTATCCAGTGTGTTCAAGCTATGCAATAGAGGCTATCCAAACACACGGAGCATTCAAGGGCTCCCTACTTGCAATTTACCGAATTTTGCGGTGCAACCCGCTGTGTCGGGGTGGGTACGACCCTGTGCCGCCTAAAAAATCAAAAAACAGGCCGTCGGACAATATCCGACCGGATGGTGAATAAATTGGAATGGCTATTTAGAATTATTAACATCCCCTTAAGTTATATCCTTAACTTCTTTGCAGATTTTATGGGTAACAGCTTTGCTGCGGCAGTTTTTG
>JAGBGJ010000091.1 GCA_017936045.1 Clostridia bacterium | reverse complement strand
ATAGCCCCAAGCCATTAAGGAAACTGTATCGGTATGAGCCTTTTCAACAGATACCTTATTAACCATTGCCTGAATGGGGGTTTGCTGATACTTACCACCAAAGGGCATAAGAACTGTGCCTGCGCCTATGGTGGAGTCAAAGCGTTCGGAAAGGCCGCGCTTTGAGCAAACATTGAGGTCGGCGGCAAGTTTCATATATTCATCAATAAAGCTATCGCTAATTTGCTTTTCGTAAGACTGAGGCTTAGAAGCCTTAACCTTAATGTGCTTTTCGGCACCATTGGAGTTAAGGAATACACGGGAAATATCTACAATAGCCTTGCCGTTCCAGTTCATAACAAGTCTGGGCTCGGCCTGAACTCTTGCAACAAAGGTAGCTTCAAGGTTTTCCATTTCGGCAAGCTCTTTAAAGCGCTCTACATCCTTAGGTTCAACAACAACGGCCATACGCTCCTGCGATTCGCTGATTGCAAGCTCGGTACCATCGAGGCCATCATACTTTTTGGGAACTGCATTAAGGTCGATAACCAGACCGTCTGCAAGCTCACCTACGGCAACAGACACACCGCCTGCGCCGAAGTCATTACAGCGCTTGATGAGGAGTGATGCTTCCTTATTGCGGAATAGGCGCTGAAGCTTGCGCTCTTCGGGGGCGTTACCCTTTTGAACCTCTGCACCGCAGGACTCTAAGGATTCTAAGGTGTGAGATTTGGAAGAGCCCGTTGCACCGCCACAGCCATCACGGCCTGTACGGCCGCCGAGAAGAATTACTATATCTCCATCTTCGGGGCGTTCGCGGCGAACATTCTCTTGAGGAGCGGCAGCAATTACTGCGCCGATTTCCATACGCTTTGCAACATAACCATCGTGATAGATTTCATCTACCTGACCTGTTGCCAGACCGATTTGGTTACCATAAGAGGAATAACCTGCGGCAGCGGTTGTAACAATTTTACGCTGCGGAAGTTTTCCTGCCATTGTTTCACTTACAGGCTTTGTTGGGTCAGTCGCACCTGTTACGCGCATTGCGGCATAAACATAGCTTCGGCCCGAGAGCGGGTCGCGGATTGCGCCGCCGATACAGGTAGCCGCGCCGCCGAAGGGTTCAATTTCGGTGGGGTGGTTATGGGTTTCGTTCTTGAAGAGAAGCAACCAATCCTGCTCCTCGCCATCAACATTAACCTTGATTTTTACTGTACAAGCGTTGATTTCTTCGGATTCATCGAGATTGGGAAGTTTACCCTCACGGTTTAAGTATTTTGCGGCAAGGGTGCCGATATCCATAAGGTTTATGGGCTTGGTGCGACCGATTTTCTTACGAACTGCGAGATACTCTTCGTAAGCCGCCTGAATGGTTTCATCCTCAAACTCAGCCTCATCAATAGTAGTTAAGAATGTGGTATGGCGGCAGTGGTCTGACCAATAGGTATCTATCATACGTATTTCGGTGATGGTTGGGTCTCTGTCCTCGGTTTTGAAGTAATCTTGACAGAACTTAATGTCATCGTTATCCATTGCAAGGCCGTAGTTTTTAACGAAATCGGCAAGACCCTGCTCATCAAGCTTTAAGAAGCCATCAAGGGTTGCAACCTCTGTGGGTATATCGTAAACGCTAACAAGGGTTTCGGCCTTGTCGAGTGATGCTTCACGGCTTTCTACGGGGTTGATAACATATTTCTTTATGGCATCAACATCGGCGGCAGATAGCTCGCCGTAAAGCACATAAACCTTTGCGGTTTTAACCAAGGGGCGCTCGCCCTGGGAGATGATTTGAATACACTGTGCGGCCGAATCTGCACGCTGGTCGAACTGACCGGGAAGATACTCGGTAGCAAAAACAATGCCATCATTTACATTTTCGAGTTCATCGGTTACGATGTCGAGCTGAGGTTCGCTGAACACTGTTTTAACAGCGTAATCGTAAAGCTCTTTCTCGATATTTTCTACATCATAACGGTTAAGAAGGCGGAGCTCCTTCAGTCCCTTTATCTGAAGCAAAGAAACAATATCATTTTTAAGTGATTTTGCTTCGTTTGCAAGCGCTTCTTTCTTTTCTACATATACTCTATATACCATTTTGTATTCTCCTTATTTAAGGGCATTAATTGCTTTTTGACCGATATCACTGCGGCAATATGCATTATCGAAGGTTACCTTGGGTACTTCAGCATAGGCTTTTTCTACAGCTGATACAAGGTCATCGGCAACGGCTACAACGCCGAGCACACGGCCCCCTGCTGTTAGAACCTTATCGCCATCGAGTTTAGCTCCTGCAACGTAAACCTCGGCTTTACAGTCATTGGCAATTTTTATTTCAAAGCCTGTTTCATACTTACCCGGATAGCCCTTGGATGCCATAACAACACAGCAAGCGGCCATGTCTTTAAATTCAACCTTAATTTCCGAGAGGGTTTCTTCTCTTACAGCCTTCATAACTGTGAAAAGGTCGGTTTTAAGAAGAGGAAGCACAACCTGAGTTTCGGGGTCGCCAAAGCGACAGTTGTACTCAATTACCTTGGGGCCGTTCGGAGTAAGCATTAAGCCGAAATAGAGGCAACCCTTAAAGGTTCTTCCCTCTTTGTTCATTGCATCCACAGTAGGCAGGAAAATAGTTTCCATACAAACCTTTGCAATGTCTTCGGTATAGTAGGGGTTGGGGGCTATTGTACCCATACCGCCTGTGTTAAGACCTTCATCGTTATCGAGCGCACGCTTGTGGTCCATTGAAGAAATCATTGGAACAACAGTTTTACCATCGGTAAAGGATAGCACAGATACCTCGGGGCCTGTTAAGAATTCCTCGATTACAACATTGCTGCCCGATTCGCCGAAAACCTTATCCTCCATCATGGAACGGACAGCGGCAACAGCCTCTTCGCGGGTCATAGCGATTATAACGCCCTTACCGAGGGCAAGACCATCGGCCTTGATAACGGTGGGGATTGGGGCAGTTTTAAGGTATTCAAGCGCCGAGTCGATATCTGAGAAAACCTCGTAAGCGGCGGTGGGAATACCGTATTTCTTCATAAGATTTTTAGAGAAAACCTTGCTGCCTTCAATAATTGCGGCATCCTTCTTGGGGCCAAAGCAAGGAACTCCGATTTCTTCAAGCGCATCTACACAGCCGAGCACCAGCGGGTCATCGGGAGCGACAACTGCAAAGTCAATGCCGTTTGCTTTAGCAAAATCCACTATTGCGGGGATATCCTTTGCGCCGATAGCAACACATTCAGCGTCATCCTTCATTCCGCCGTTGCCGGGGAGCGCGTAGATTTTAGTAATATCTTTATTTTCTTTAAGCTTTTTAATGATGGCGTGTTCTCTTCCGCCGCCACCTACAACCATTATTTTCATAAATCTAATCCTTTGCGTGTATTAGTGGTGGAAGAGGCGCATTCCTGTGAATGCCATTGCCATTCCGTATTTGTTGCAGCAGTCAATTACGATATCATCGCGGATAGAGCCGCCGGGTTCAGCAATGTAGGAAACGCCGCTCTTCTTAGCGCGTTCAATGTTATCATCAAACGGGAAGAATGCATCGGAACCGAGAGCAACACCTGTAATGGTATCGAGATATGCTCTTTGCTCTTCTTTTGTAAAGGGTTCGGGCTGAACTGTGAAATACTTTTGCCAGTTGCCATCGGCACAAACATCTTCTTCGTTTTGGTTGATATAACCATCAATTACATTATCTCTGTCGGGGCGACCGAGTGTATCTTTAAATGGGAGGTTTAACACCTTATCGCTTTGGCGGAGAAACCAGGTATCTGCCTTGCCGCCTGCAAGTCGTGTACAATGAACACGGGACTGCTGACCTGCACCTACACCGATAGCCTGTCCGTCAACGGCAAAGCAAACCGAGTTGGACTGGGTGTATTTAAGTGTGATAAGGGCGATTATAAGGTCACGAACAGCGCTTTCGGGCATATCCTTTTTATCGGTTACGACATTAGAGAGGAGCTCCTTATTAATTTTGAACTCATTTCTTCCCTGCTCGAAGGTGATGCCGTAAACCTGCTTCTTTTCCTGAGCGTAAGGCACATAGTCGGGGTTGATTTTAACGATGTTATATGTACCCTTTCTTTTAGATTTGAGAATTTCGAGTGCTTCGGGCTCATAGCCGGGGGCGATAACACCATCCGATACCTCGCGCTTAATCATAAGGGCGGTGGTAACATCGCAAACATCGGAAAGCGCAACCCAGTCTCCGAAGGAACACATACGGTCGGTGCCTCTTGCCCTTGCATAAGCGCAAGCGAGGGGCGATTCATCAAGACCTTCGATATCATCTACAAAGCAGGCCTTTTTAAGCTTATCGGATAAAGGTAAGCCGATTGCCGCAGAGGTAGGGCTTACATGCTTAAAGGAGGTAACTGCGGGCATACCGAGAGCCTCTTTAAGCTCTTTTACAAGCTGCCAGGAGTTAAAAGCATCCAGGAAGTTTATATAACCTGGGCGGCCGTTAAGAATTTCGATAGGAAGGTCTTCCCCGCCCTCCATAAAGATTTTTGCAGGTTTTTGGTTGGGGTTACAACCGTATTTAAGTTCAAATTCTTTCATAACTTTTGCCCTCTCTATACGTTTTTATTTATAATTATTTCGGTAGGCTCGCTGCCATCAAGCGGAACTTGGCGCACAAAGAGCGAAACCTTATTGTCTTCGTTTAGGTTTTCCCAGCAGATATCAGCAAGCTCTTTTGCGGTGTTGGGAAGTGCTACCTCTTCGGGCTCGCCAAAGAAGGAAGGAATGGGGTTTCCATCACATTTATAGGTGTGGATAAAATGGCCAACGCCGTTTTCCGGAGCATTGTAGTTAAAGTAGTATCTTCTGCAAGATTCTCCCCTACCATCTGCACTTTTAAGAATAGACATCTTGTAAGCGAAGGTATTACGTGGGAAGCAATAGTAAAGAATACCCGAAATTCTGGGAGTAAAGTTAGGGGCATCATCCTCGAACTCACGAACATCGCAAGCCTCTTCAAAACCGAAAGGATGCTCATTTTTGTTTATGTAATCGAAAATGGTGTTGGTTTGGTCACCATTGGTGATAATATCGATGTTGCCGCCCTTCGTAGCAAGGTAAGGATTATAGATGATAAGATGAGGGTCGGATAGCTTGGATTCATCGAAAGCCTTGGTTCTCATACCGCCATCAAAACGTTCGAAAATACGGTTGCGGCTGTTTACGCTGCGGCCCATAATGAAGTATGCGAACATTGCAGATTTGCCATCGGCCGATTTGCCGATTACAATGCCGCGACCGGGGTATGTGTTTTCGCTGAGTAATGTTTTTAAATCGTACATTGCCATATTTATCACCTTATCCTTTTATTTCTTTAGATACCTTTTCTACGGCCAGGGGAAGTATTTTCCACTCGGCCTCTTCCATAACCCTTTTTTGCAGGGTTTCGGGGGTATCATCATCTTTTATGTAGACTGCCTTTTGCATTATAATTTTGCCGCCATCGGGTATTTCGTTTACAAAGTGCACTGTGGCGCCCGTTACCTTAACACCATAGCTGAGAGCCGCTTCGTGAACGTGAAGGCCGTAGAAGCCCTTGCCGCAAAACGATGGTATAAGCGATGGGTGAACATTTACAATGCGGTTGGCAAAGTGAGAGGTAAACTTTTCACTTAAAATGCACATAAAGCCTGCGAGTACAATTATATCTATTTTGTTTTCATCTAAAATTTCTATAAGTGTATTTTCAAACTCACTGCCCAGCACCTTTTTGCTGCACACAATAGCGGAAATATCAGCTTTTTTTGCGCGTTGCAGTGCATAGGCCCCTTCGTTATTGGAAATAACAAGCTTAATTTCGCCCGAAGAGATTATTCCGCTGTTTTGCGCATCTATAAGGGCCTGAAGATTTGTGCCGCCGCCTGAAACCAAAACGGCAATTTTTGCTTTATCAGACATTTTCCCTTCTCCTTAAGTTGGCGAGAGTCGAACCCAATACGCCTTCAAAACAAAATTTTCGGTAATAGTTTGCCTCAAAACTTGAAATACGTCAGTATTCCTGCGTTTTGTCGGCTTCCTCTAACACAAAAATTTTAGTTTTGGAAGGTCGAAGAGTTTCTGCCAACGAATTTATTTAATTGACAAAGCGTGATTTTGCCGCAAGGCTGGCGCCTTGCAAAAAATAACGCAAAGTCAGATGATTAAAGGCGGTGAGCGAAACCGTATAGAGTTCGACTCTCGCCAACTTATTCGAGAATTACACCCTCATCGGATTTAACAATTTCGCCGAGTATGTAGGCGGTCTCGCCGTTAGCATTTAAAATTTGGACTGCCTTTTCGGCATCTTCTTTAGCAACTACAACGCTCATACCAACGCCCATATTAAAGGTGTTGTACATATCTCGCTCGGGGATATCGCCAACCTCCATAATAAGTTTGAAGATAGGAAGAACGCGAACATCAGCCTTTTTGATTTTTTCCGAATAGCCTTTAGGTAAGCTTCTGGGAATGTTTTCGTAAAAACCGCCGCCTGTAATATGAGATACGGCTTTTACCTCTACCTCATCCATAAGAGCGAGCATAGATTTAACATAAATCTTTGTGGGAGTAAGAAGGGTTTCACCGAGTGTTTTGCCATCAAGCTTATCGGTATATGCGCCAAGGTCGGCCGATTCAATATCGAAAACCTTACGAACAAGAGAAAAGCCGTTGGAATGAACACCTGTGGAGGCGAGAGCAATAATAACATCGCCTTCGCCAACCTTGTTATTGTCGAGAATCTTAGATTTATCAACTATACCTGTACAGTAGCCTGCAAGGTCGTAATCGTTTTCGGGCATAAGGCCTGGGTGCTCGGCAGTTTCGCCGCCGATAAGCGCACAGCCTGCCTGAACACAGCCCTCTGCAACACCGCCAACAATAGAGGCGATTTTTTCGGGGAAGTTTTTGCCGCAAGCAATATAATCAAGGAAGAAAAGGGGCTTTGCGCCGCAGCAGATAATATCGTTAACACACATTGCAACTGCATCAATACCAATAGTATCGTGCCTATCGAGAAGCTGCGCAAGCTTAACCTTAGTGCCGCAGCCATCGGTACCTGTAACAAGCACCGGCTCCTTTATACCGGTAAGGTCGAGACCGAAGCAGCCGCCAAAACCGCCTACATCATCAAGACAGCCCTCGTTTTTGGTGCGGGCAATGTGTTTTTTCATAAGTTCAACTGATTTATAGCCTGCAGTAATATCAACTCCTGCTTTGGCGTAGCTTTCAGACATAGATTTATTATGCATAATTATTATTCCTTTCCATTCCAGCAGTAGGTGCAAAGCTTGCACTTTGGTAATCCTATAGCTTTAATTATTCCTTCAAGCGACTGGAATTCAAGTGATGTGAAATTCATTTTCTTGCAAATGGTATCTCTGAGTTTTTTGCCGCGTTCGGTAGAGGCATCGGCATATTCTTCGATATGCTTTTCGCCCTCAGGTCCTTCAAGTTCTAAAATCGTTTTGCGAGCAATAAGCTCCATATCTCCGCCAGAACGGGTAAAGTTGAGATACTTGCAACTGAACATTATTGGCGGGCAGGCCGAACGAATGTGGACCTCTTTCGCGCCGTTATTGTAAAGGAACTCGACCGTTTCCTTAAGCTGTGTGCCGCGAACAATAGAATCATCTACAAAAAGGAGTTTTTTATCTTTAATTAAATCGGGCACGGGAATCTGCTTCATTTTAGCAACCTTAACACGTTCAGCTTGCTTGGTAGGTGTAAAGCTACGCGACCAGGTTGGAGTGTATTTTATAAAAGGTCTGGCATAGGGGGCATGAGCATTGTTTGCATATCCGATTGCGTGAGGAACACCTGAATCGGGAACGCCTGCAACCGAATCAACATCCTGCGCAACATTGTTTTTGCGGTCTTGCTCGGCAAGCAGTTCGCCGTTTCTGCAGCGCATTACCTCAACATTTACACCCTCATATGTGGAGGTTGGGTAGCCGTAATATGCCCAAAGGAAGGAACAAATCTTCATTTCCTGCTTGGGCTCAGACAAAACTCTAAGCTCATTGGCAGTGAATTTTACAATTTCGGCAGGGCCGAGCTCTTTATAATCTTCAAAGCCGAGTTTTTGGTAGGCGAAGGATTCAAAGGAAACACAGAAGCCATCTTCCCTTTTGCCGATTAGAATGGGTAGTCTTCCGAGCTTGTCCCTTGCAGCAATGATTTTGCCGTTTTCGGTTAGAATGATTATTGAGGCAGAGCCATCAATTTGCTCTTGTGCAAACTTTATTCCATCGACAAAGCTTTCCTTTTGGTTGATTAGGGCGGCTGCAAGCTCTGTATTATTTATTCCGCCGCCATTCATTGGCAAGAACTGACCGCTGTTACCCAGCAGGTAGCGAGTGATAAGCTCTTCCGAATTGTTTATAGCCCCAACAAAGATTATTGCGTAGCTTCCGTTACGAGAACGAATGAGCAGAGGTTGCGGGTCATAATCACTGATACAACCTATTGCTGCGGTTCCTTTGGTTTCGTTATAGACATGTTCAAACTTTGTTCTAAAGGGCGAGTTTTGAATACTGTGAATTTTGCGTTGTAAACCAAGCTCGGGGTCATACGCTGCAACACCTGCTCTGCGAGTGCCCAAATGAGAATGATAGTCGGTGCCAAAAAAGACATCTGATATTGCATCTTCTTTTAAGACCGCTCCGAAAAAGCCTCCCATAAATACCTCCTGAATTTGCTGAAGAAAAGTGATTAATTGTACTCTTTTGCTACTTTAGCATCTTTAGCTAAAACAGCTTCGGCATCGGCCTTTCTTCTTGCATCGATTTTATCTGCTAAATCGGCATCGGTAAGGCTGATGATTTGCGCTGCCAAGAAAGCAGCATTTGCTGCACCGTTAATAGCAACGGTAGCAACGGGGATGCCCGAAGGCATTTGAACTGTTGATAAAAGAGCATCAAGCCCATCGAGTGAAGATTTTATAGGAATTCCTATTACGGGGATTGTGGTATTTGCGGCAATTGCGCCTGCAAGATGGGCAGCCATACCTGCGGCACAGATAAGAGCACCAAAACCGTTTTCACGGGCAGCTAAAGCAAAGGCTCTTGCCTGCTCGGGGGTTCTGTGAGCAGAATAAATGTGCACCTCAAAAGGAATACCGAAATCCTTTAAAACGTTTATTGCTTTTTCAACTACGGGAAGGTCGCTGTCGCTTCCCATAATTATTCCGACTTTTTTCATAGTAATTCCTCCTAACCAGAGCATTCAAACTTGAACCTGATTTTGGGACAAGGTTTTTCCTCTGGATTTTTATCAAAATACTTGCAAATACGAAAGTATTTGCTATGCTTTGTTCCTTCTCCAACGAAAAAAACTTTTGCCACAAAATTCTACGACCTAAAAGGAGCGGTTTTTTGTGGGGTTTTTGGTGAAGAGGAACACATAAGGCTGTCGCCTATGTGCAACGATGAGCCGAAAGCACCCTAAAAACCGCCCTTTGAGGCAGGTTCGGGTTTAAATGCTCTGGTTAAACAGATAAAGGCAGTTCGACCTCTAAACTTGAAGGTGAACTGCCCAGACGGTCGACATTTAGCGGTACTTTTGTTTCCATGTGGTAACCCACTTATCCGTCAGTTACAAAAGCCCGAAATCGGCATAACAATTCTATGCCAAAACACACTTTATATTCTATCATTTTTATATGAAAAGGTCAAGCAAAATAACCATATACAAATCGATAAAATTATACTTTAAAAATCGAAAATTATATGTTATAATATGCGAAAATGTTTAAAATATGGAGACTGAATAAGCTATGTCAATGGAATTCCGCGCAAAGCTTCCCATACCTAAGGCTATTAAACTAAAATATCCTTTAAGTCAGGAAGTAATTGATAAGAAAAACAAAAGAGATGCCGATATTAAAAAGGTTTTTTTGGGTGAGCTGGATAAATTCATTTTAGTTATTGGCCCCTGCTCTGCAGATAATGAAGACGCCGTTATGGATTATATTCACAGGCTAAGAGTTTTGCAGGACAAGGTGGATGATAAAATTCTTATTATACCCCGCATTTACACTAATAAGCCGCGCACTACGGGAGAGGGCTATAAGGGCATGCTGCACCAGCCTGACCCAAATCAAAAGCCCGACCCTATCAAGGGTGTTTTAGCTATTAGAAATCTCCATGCAAGGGCTATTGCCGAAACCGGATTTTCCTGTGCAGATGAAATGCTTTACCCCGAAAACCACCGCTATGTTGAAGACCTTTTAGGCTATGTTGCCATCGGCGCCCGTTCGGTTGAAAACCAACAGCACCGACTAGTTGCCAGTGGCGCTACTATGCCGGTTGGTATGAAAAACCCCACCAGCGGCGACTACTCCGTTATGCTTAATTCCATTACTGCCGCACAGCACGCCCACGATTTTATTTACAGAGGCTGGGATGTTTCCTCATCGGGTAACGAGTTGGCACACGCAATACTTAGAGGCAGTGTTGATAAACAAGGACAGGCTATCCCCAACTATCATTACGAAGACCTTGTAAGGCTTTACGAATTATACAGCGAAAAAGGCCTTAAAAATATGGCTGTTCTTGTTGATACCAATCATTCTAACTCAAACAAGCAATATCTTGAACAAATACGCATTGCTAAAGAAATTATGCACAGTATGCGCCACAATAAAGATATTAACCGTATGGTTAAGGGCCTTATGATTGAAAGTTACATTGAAGATGGAGCACAAAAAATCGGCGAGGGTGTTTACGGTAAATCAATTACAGACCCTTGCCTTGGTTGGGCAAAAACCGAAAAATTGGTTTTGGATATTGCCGATGTGCTTTAAAAAAAAATTAAACGAGGATGCTTTGCATCCTCGTTTTTTTATTGGTTAATTATTTAATTACACGAACACGAATGATGTTATCAACAGCCATAAGCTTATCTTCAATGCCATCGAAAACTGTTTCAACATCAAGAAGAGTGTATGCATAGTCGCCCTTTGAAGCATTTTGCATATTATGAACGTTTATGTTCTGTTCTGCAAGAGCGGTTGTAATAGCAGAAATTATACCGGGAACGTTCTTATGGATAACGCAAACGCGAGCATCTCCGTTACGTGCCATTGAAACAGCAGGCATATTAACAGAGTTTACGATATTACCATTTTCGATATAATCAATAAGCTCGTGAGCGGCCATATAAGCACAGTTATCCTCTGATTCGGGGGTAGATGCGCCAAGGTGAGGAATTGCGGTAACATTTTCTACGCCGAGCATTTCATCGCTTGGGAAGTCAACTACGTAAGCCGCAACCTTACCTGAGCCTAAAGCGGCAATCATATCTTCGGAATTAACAAGCTCGCCACGGGCAAAGTTAAGAATACGAACGCCATCCTTCATTTGGGCGAAAGCATCGTTATTTATAGAGCCCTTTGTATCCTTTGTGCAAGGAATATGTAAAGAGATATAGTCGCAATTAGCGTAGATTTCGGCTAAATCATCACAGTATTTAACTGTGGAAGAAAGATTCCAAGCATTTTTAATAGAAAGATAGGGGTCGTAACCGTAAACCTTCATACCAAGCTTTTCGGCAGCGTTAGCAACAAGAACACCGATAGCGCCAAGTCCAACAACACCAAGGGTTTTGCCCATAATTTCAGGGCCTACAAAGTTGCCCTTGCCCTTTTCTACCATTTTACCAACCTGGTCGCCATTGCCCTTAAGGGTTTTTGCCCAGTCGATAGCGGCAGCAACCTTACGGGAAGAAAGCATAAGGCCTGCAATAACAAGCTCTTTAACAGCATTTGCATTAGCACCGGGGGTGTTGAAAACAACAATTCCCTCTTCTGCACAACGGTCGACAGGAATATTATTAGTGCCTGCGCCTGCACGCGCAATAGCAAGAAGTGATTTATCGAACTGAACATCGTGAAGAGCGGCGGAACGAACGATAGCACCAACAGGAGCTTCAACCTCATCGCCTATAGTATACTTAGTTGCATCGAATTCATTTGTTGCAACCGAAGAAATTTTATTGTAGGTTTTAATATTATACATAATACAGTCCTCCATATTAATTTAGTTAACTAAAACTTACTTAATATTATATTACGATTTTTTAAAAAGTCAATACCAGATTGTTAATTTTATGACAAAGAAAAAGGATGTATCAAAAGATACATCCTTTTATTTAATTCAAATATGAATTATTCCTTGATAGCGGTAACAACGCCCGAACCAACAGTACGTCCACCCTCGCGGATAGCGAAGCGGAGACCCTCTTCGATAGCGATAGGAGTGATGAGCTCAACGTCCATTACAACGTTATCGCCAGGCATGCACATCTCGGTTCCAGCAGGAAGAGTGATTACGCCGGTAACGTCAGTTGTACGGAAGTAGAACTGAGGACGATAGTTGTTGAAGAAAGGAGTATGACGGCCGCCTTCATCCTTAGAAAGGACATAAACCTGACCGCTGAACTTGGTGT
>JAGBGJ010000090.1 GCA_017936045.1 Clostridia bacterium | reverse complement strand
AGCTCGTGTCCCATAGCGGTTGGATGAACACCATCTGTTGCCCAATAGGAGGGAGGCACTGTGTCACTTGCGCTATCAAAGGCTTGCTGCAAATCGATATAAGGCAGACCGAATTTTTCGGCAACTCTTTTTGCTGCAGCGGCTCTTTTTTGAACCTCTGTTTTAAAAATATCGAATCTTTGCGGATTTTCTTCGTTATTACAGGTAGCGGCACCTTCCAGCACATAGGGAAGCATTATCATTATTTTAGTGTTTGGAAGCTCTGAAATAATTTCATCAAGCATCATAGTATACAGCTTTTCGTACTTTTCGGCCGAAATACCGTTTTGGCTTGTTATTTCGTGCCAGACATCGTTAACTCCGATAAGAATACTCATATAGTCGGGTTTAACGGCAATAATATCCCTTTTTATGCGTGCATAAAGGTCAATAATTCTATTTCCGTTGACACCACGGTTTATAAAGGTATATTTATCCTTTTGTTCAAAGCCAAGCTGAGCCTCTACCATTCTGGCATATCCTACACCTAAATAGATATCACTATCCTTACTTCTTGCAGCATCGGTGATAGAATCCCCCTGAAAAAGTATAGTTTTTTTCATTATATATTTCTCCTTAACATTTGAAACTCTTTTGGTGTTTTACCTGTATGCTTTTTAAAAACCGAAGAAAAATAATGTACACTTCCGAAACCGGTTTTTTCAGCAATTTCATTTAAACTGTAGTTATGTTCGGCAAGCATTTGTTTTGCCTCTTCTATTCTAAGCGCTGTGAGATATGACATAACCGAACAACCTGTTTGCACAGCAAAAGTCCGCTTAAGTGTGGAAACACTTATATGATTAATTTGGGCTAACTGCTGTAAGGTTATTTTTTCAGATATGTGCTCTTGCATATAATGAACTATTCTGTTGGCAAGCTCATTGCACTCATACTGCAGTTCATCGGTTACAATTCGTTTGTCTGCCTTTATACTTCGACCCGAACGCAAAACCGATATCATAAGTTCTTCCAGCCTGTTGACTATTATTTGTTCTCCGCCATAGGGTGCGTTTTCACTGTATTCCAACGAAACCTCTTGAGGCGAATAGAAATTCTGATAAGTAGCTTCGGCCTCGCAAACAATTGCCGAAACACATTGGCGTTGTTTAGCATTCAGTAAAACAATGTTTTTTTCAAAAACATCCAGCGCTATTCCGTTTACACTAAAAGCCAAGGTTACTACGGAGGCATCTTTACCCTGCCACACCCAGCTTTTATGAAATACATTTGGTTTGCAAAATATCATTTCTCCCGCTTTTAGCAGATAATTATTTTGCTCTTGCTGAACTACTATTTGCCCTTTATCGACATAACAGAGCTCCCAAAAATCGTGAGCTTCGCCTTCGAAAACAAAGTTTTCGGGGAATCTGTAATAGGCTACATTTATGAGTTCTGTTATGCGAAGCACCTGTTCAATACTCTTCGACTTGTAAATATACATATCAGTTTAATCTATGGTTATTTTGTCGCCGAAATGTAGTTCTCCCTGCCAAAGAGAAACTGTCTTCCAGGAAAGGGGGTTTTCGGCCTTATCCCATGCGTGAAAATAAACATAATATCTTCCGTTTTCCTCGATAACAGAGCAGTGACCTGCACCCTTTACTGTTTCGTTAACCGAAAAAATAGGTTCGGCAAATTTTTCCCAGCTATCCTTATTAAGCGGGTCATCACCAACAAGCTTTAGTGCTGTGATACAGTAGTTTTCACACCAAGAGCCTGCCGCCGAATACAGAATATATGTATTTCCGTTATTATAAACGGCAAACGGACCTTCGTTAATATGGGGTGAACCAGGCTCGCCCCTTGCACCAAGTTTTTCCCAATCGTATTCGGGTGTGGATATCATTACTCGCTTAGAACTGATTGTAGTGGGGCTGCTCATTTCGGCAATATATATCTTTTGACATATATTTACGCCACCTTCCCAGCCTGACCAAACGAAATACATTTTATTATTATGATACAAGATTGTGCCATCTATTGCCCAACGGTCGCTTTCATCGGTAATTTTGCCAAGCATTACATAGTCGTTTGCCAATGGGTCTGATGAATTGTTTGTAAGAACATACATACGATGATTTAGGTTAAGACCATCATCGCAGGCAACGTAGATATAGCATTTGTTATCAATTATATGAAGCTCCGGAGCCCAGACCTCTTTGGAATATTCCCTATCCTTTTCCTCTGTGGGAGAGAAAACAAGCTTAGGCTCGGCTGATTGCAGTTCTTCCACGGTATTTGCACAGGCAAGGCTAACCGAAGCTGAATCCTCTGTAAAGCAGTGATAATATTTGCCATTATGCTTAAAAACAAAGGGGTCTCTGCATTTTGAGTTGTTTTTATGTTGGATAATTTTTTTCATAAAATTCTTCCTCTCCTGCTAAAGCGCTACTTTTACTATCAGCTTTTTAGAGGTTTCCCCCTGCCCTGCCAAACAGTTCGGCTTGTGGGCATCTTCAGGCATAAACAAGGCAAATTCGCCCGCCTCAACCTTTAAAAGCTGGGCTTTTTCGGGGTCTTCAAAAAAAGCTATGTCCTGCTCCTCGTTATATTGGGT
>JAGBGJ010000089.1 GCA_017936045.1 Clostridia bacterium | reverse complement strand
GCAGGATAAAAGCTTTAAAATAAATCTTCAGGAAAACATAGAAATTATTGAAAATATTTTCGCAGGGGACAGCATACTTAGAAAAAGGGAGTTCACCTTTTGCTCGGTCAAGGCCTGCCTTTTTTATTTTGACGGTATGGTTAATGTAGAGCTTATAAATGAATCAATAATAAAACCCCTTGTCCGCTCTAAGAGAGAAATAGGTAAAGAGAACAGGGCAAAATTTGTAGCTGAAAAACTCCTTTTCGCAAGTGAAATCAGCAAAACCTCAATTATTAAAGATGCCGTATCCTCGGTTCTTTATGGGGATACCCTTTTGCTGCTTGAAAACAGCCACATTGCCATAACTGTAAACACAAAGGGATGGCGTACAAGAGGCATATCCGAGCCTGAAAATGAAAGGGTGCTTCAGGGCCCGCGCGAGGGCTTCGATGAAGCGGCAATGTTCAATGTCGCAATGCTAAGAAGAAGGCTTCAAACACCCGATTTTTGTGCTAACACCGTAAGGATTGGCCGCAAAACCAATACCTATGTTTTTGTTTGTTATATAAAGGGACTTGTAAACAATGAATCTCTAAAAATTTTAAAGCACCGCCTTTCTAAAATTGATATAGATTCGGTGCTCGATTCCAACTATATTACCGAACAAATAACCGACAATAAAGCCTCGGTTTTTAAATCTGTAGGCTCAACCGAACGCCCCGATATCGTGGCGGCACGGTTGCTTGAAGGCAGGATTGCGCTTATTGTGGATTCAACCCCCGTGGTAATAACATTGCCCTACCTTTTTTCGGAAAATTTTCAGTCGGATGAAGATTATTATATAAACTATAAACTGGCATCCTTCGGCAGGGCGCTAAGATTTTTCTGCTTCTTGTTGGCGGTGGGAATTTCGGCTGTTTATTTAGCCCTTATAACCCATCATTATCAGTTTCTGCCATCGGCATTTGCCATAACTGTTTCCTCGGCCACGGCAGGGGTTCCGTTCCCTTCGGCGCTTGAGTGTATACTCTTAACCCTTATGTTCGAAATTCTTCGCGAAACGGGAATACGAATGCCCCAAAGCGTTGGCCACGCACTTAGCATTGTGGGTGGGCTTGTTGTCGGTCAGGCAGCGGTAGAGGCCAAAATTGTCAGCGCTCCAATGCTTATTGCAGTTGCCTTTTCGGGAATATGCGGCCTTATGGTGCCGCGGCTTAAAACGGCTGTCTTTTATTTAAGGTTTGCTTTTATTTTTGCCGCCGCCCTTTTTGGCATATATGGTATACTTTGTGTTTTGGCGTTAACCGTTATTTCTGTTTTAAAAATGCAGTCCTTCGGCGCAGATGCCACAATGTCGCTTAGCGGGCCGAATTTCCAAAAACTAAAAGATACCTTTATCCGTGCCCCTTGGACAAAAATGTTCACCCGCCCGCTTATTCAAACAAATAACATTATAAGGAAAAGAAAATGAAAAAAGCAATCAGCTTGGTTTTACTTTTAGCTTTAATCCTAAGCTTTACCGCCTGCGCTTATCGTGAGCCTAATGCAAAGTTTACCGTAACGGCAATGGGATTTGAAAAAAACGGCAGTAGTGTCACAGCATATTTACAGGCAATGGATTTTTCAAAGGGTGAAAACAAAACCTTTGTGTCCGTTGGGCAGGGAAGAGATGTAAGCCTTGCTTTAAAGGATATTAAAACCACCCTTTCAAAGGAGCCCTCCTTTGAGCACTGCGAAATTATACTGCTTTCAAAAGGAATAGAAAAACAGCAGCTTGAAGAAACACTGTCACTTTGTAATACGCTTGGTATGTCGCAAAAAACAAAAATTGCATATACGGCAAATATTGGGGCTGCACTCGAAAACAAAACTATTGGAAGCGGAGGGGAAATTGCAGCTCTTATAAACGAAAATTCAAGGGATTTCGGTTTTGGAAAAAACACCGCCCTTTTTGAAATTAAAACCGCCATTTTAGTAAATAACGGTAATTTTGCACTTGTTAATTTAGGTGCATCAAACAATGAAATAAAATTTGGCGGCCTTATGGAATACCAAAACTGCAAAGCGGTGAGACTGTTAAGTTTTGATGAAAGCCGACAGTATTCAAAGGAGCACGCAAAATGAAAAACAGGATAAATTATATATCTCTAGCCGCCCTTACTGTTATAGGCGATGCTTTTTTATGCTTAAAATTCTCCGGCAATCTTGCAAATGATTTGGTAGCACTCGTTTTGGCCGCACTCGTTACGGTGCTTCTGGCATTGGCTTTAAACTATGCATTTATCCGTTTTAAAAGAATTAAAATCAAATTATATCTACCGCTCGCCATACTTGGTATATTAGCCCTAATCACAACCGCTGTATTTACACTTAAAAGCTTTTCCTTTTATGCCGCAAAAACAATGCTGCAAGCAAATGATATCTTCCTGCCCTTCGTAACCTTGGCGGCGCTGTCTTTATTTTTAACCGCAAGCGGCAAAAAGGTGCTATCAAAGCTTGCTACTCTGGTTTTGCCAATAGCTTTAGGTATAATATTGTTTGTTTTCGCCTTTTCGGTGCAGTTTATGAGCGTTAAATATTTTATACCATATAGAATGCCCGGCGGGGGAATACTAAAAGCCTTTTGTCCGCTGGTACTAAGCCTTGCGCCTTCGGTTTTGCCTATTATTCTTTTGTCGAAAGGTAAAGGGGTAAAAAGTATTGCTTCCGCTTTAACTGTTGGAATTGGAGGAGTAGCGATAGGTATGCTTAATGTTTTGGGAATTTTCGGCAGCGAATTTGCCGCCACCCTCAGCTATCCATATTCAGTAAGTGTGGGCACGGCCAGTATGGGGGAAATTTTTTCAAGGCTGGATGGCTTTTTCTATGCGCTGATATTTTTCACAACGCTAATAAAGGTGGGAATTTGCATATATTGCACAAAAACACTTATAAGCTCACTTATTCTTAAAATTTCAGCTAAAAATTTTTAACTTTACTATTGAAAAGCGCACGGGAATGTGGTAATATTATAGCATAAAATTTCACAAGAGATATTTGCTTTTGTGCAATTTGTCAAAAAATAGTGTTTTTTATTGTATAAAGAAGCAAAATCAAGAAAAAACGCGATACACACGAAAGGGGCGCTTGTTTTGAAAGATTACAAGGCTAAAAACATCCGTAATGTCGTTTTCGCCGGCCATGCTTCGGCCGGTAAAACCTCTCTTGTCGAGGCGGCTTATTACCTAACCGGTAAGGCAGACCGCCTGGGCACCATCGCAGAAGGAAACACCGTATCCGACTTTGATGCAGAAGAAATTCGCAGAAAATCAAGTATTTCGGCATCGGTTATTCCTTGTGAGTGGAAGGATGTTAAGCTTAATATTATAGATACACCCGGTCAATTTGACTTTTCTGCATCGGTAAGTGAAGGCTTCCGTGCCGCAGGTAGCTCGGTAATTGTTATTTCGGGTAAAAGCGGATTATCGGTTGGCGCACAAAAGGCATTCGATAGTGCCACTAAAAAGGGAATTGCAAAGATTTTCTTCATTAATAAAATGGACCACGAGCACGCCGACTTCTACAAGGTGTTCGAAGACCTTAAGGCAACCTACGGCCCAATGGTTTGCCCCATTGTTGTTCCCTATGTTGTAGACCATAAGGTAGAATGTTACATAAACCTTGTAGAATACCGTGCCTATGCTTATAAAGATGGCAAGGCCACAGTTGTTCCCATGCCCGATATGGGCCACAGACTTGAGGGCCTTAGAACCGCTATTAATGAAGCGGTTGCCGAAACCAGTGAAGAGCTTATGGACAAATATTTCTCAGGCGAGGAATTCACTCCCGATGAGCTTATTATGGGTCTTGCTACCGGTGTTCGCCGCGGCGAAATTGCACCTGTATTCTGCGGAAGCGCCGCAGGCCTTGAAGCTATCGACCAGCTCCTTAACGGTCTTATCTGGCTTGCTCCCTGGGCAGAAACCGTTGCAGGCGAAACAGGAGTTGATAACGATGGCAACGAAATTCAGCTCACCGTTAATGAAGATGCACAAACCGCTGCTATTGTATTTAAAACAGTGGTAGACCCCTTTGTTGGTAAGCTTGTTTACTTCAAAGTTGTAAGCGGTAAGGTTACCTCTGATATGACACTTCTTAATATGCGCACAGGCGCTAACGAGCGCATCGGTAAGCTCTATTTCGTATGCGGTAAAAAGCAGGTAGAAACCAATGTTGTTTCAGCTGGTGATATCGGCGCTGTTGCAAAGCTCAGCGCAACCGGCACGGGCGATACCCTGTGTTCACCCGCACGCCCCGTAAGGCTTCCCGAAATTTCTTACGAGCTCCCCAACTATAAAATGGCAGTTCGCCCCAAGAAGAAGGGTGAGGAAGAAAAACTTGCCGCAGGTCTTTACAAGCTTGCCGAGGAAGACCCAACAATTGCAGTTTATAATAACGATGCAACAAACGAAATGATACTTGCAGGTCTTGGCGAACAGCACCTTGATACCGTAGCCAATAAGCTTAAATCCAAGTTTGGCGTTGAGCTTCAGCTTGACCCGCCCAAGGTTGCATACCGCGAGACTATTCGTAAAAAAGCAAAGGCTCAGGGCAGACATAAGAAACAGTCGGGCGGCCATGGTCAGTTCGGCGATGTTTGGATTGAGTTTGAGCCGTGGGACTGCGAAGGCTTAGAATTTGCCGAAACAGTATTCGGTGGCTCCGTTCCCAAAAACTACTTCCCCGCAGTTGAAAAGGGACTTTTAGAGTCGGCTCAAACAGGTGTGCTTGCAGGCTACCCAATGGTTGGCGTTAAGGCAACCTTAACCGATGGTTCTTACCATCCCGTTGATTCTTCCGAGCTTGCGTTCAAAACCGCAGCTTCCCTCGCCTTTAAGGCAGGTATCCCCGAAGCTTCTCCCGTGCTTCTCGAACCCGTTGTAACACTTGTTGCAACCGTTCCTACCGCTAACTCGGGCGATATTATGGGCGATATTAATAAGCGCCGCGGCCGTGTTCTTGGTATGGACCCCAACGGAAAGCTTATGGTAATAAGCGCCGAAGTTCCTGAAAGCGAACTTTCAGATTTTCCAACCGTTCTTCGCTCGGTAACCCGTGGTGTGGGCTCTTTCTATACCGAATTTGCAAGATACGAAGAGGTCCCCGCTTCTATTGCACAAAAGATTATTGCAGAAAGCAAAGCAGAATAAAAACAACAAAACGGTGCGAATTATTCGCACCGTTTTTATTATGTCAAAATCTCCTTAAAACTGTGTCATTTTTTACTGTATTTATGTCATTTTTTACAATAAAGTTGACAAATAACTGTATTTGGTTATATCATACTATTGAGGTGGTGTAACTTGGAGCTTTTTACAGATAAATCTGAAATAATTTCCGAATATATGGAAGTATTCGATAACAATTTTTCGGTAATGAGCGTAGGCTATCACAATTTCCACTATATAGAGCCCTTCAAATCCAAGCGTTTGCCTAAAATTTATACTCTGCATTTTATTTTATCGGGCCACGGTGTGATGGAACTGTATGGTAAAAAATACAGACTTTCCGAAAACCAGATGTTTTTAATTCCCATTGATGCAGACGTTTGTTATTACCCCGACTCAAAAGACCCGTGGTCTTATGTGTGGATTGATTTTGTAGGAGATATTGCTCCCTTTTTTGTAGATAGAATGGGCTTTAGCAACGATACACCTTTTTTCACCTGCAGCGCACCCTTCTCGGTTTATTCACATTTTAAAAATTTTTTCGATACATACGAGCAAACGGGAGAAGCGGGTTACTTTGCAGCACTGTCTCTTTTTTATTCCATAATGGATGTTGTAAGCATTAAGCAAAAAAAGGTAAAGGCACAAACACTTAAGGAACAGGTGCTGTTTTACATAGATACTCATTTTCCCGAATCAAGCTTTAAAATAAGCAATATATGTAGTTTTTTTAACATAAGTCATTCTTATCTTTGCTCTCTTTTTAAGGATGGCGATACGGTTAAGGACATACTTATTAAAAAACGAATTGATGAAGCCAAAAGGCTGCTTTCGGAAAGTGAGCTTTTTGTTGGCGAGGTTGGCCGTTCGGTTGGCTTTGCAAATAACGAACACTTTATGAAAGCCTTTAGAAAACACACAGGAATGACAGCGGGGGATTACCGCCGCTTTTCAAAAAAACAAAAAAATAATATCAATTGAGGAGATGCTATTATGAAAAGAATCAAACGTATTGGCGCTTTGTTACTTGTTGTTGCAATGCTTCTTACCTGCGCTGCCTGCTCAAACGGCGATGCACAGGGCAGCGGCGATAACGCTAACAAGCCTGCAGCAAACACCGAAAAACTTGCCGCACCCGCATACACTGTTGAAGATAAGGTGGTTGAAGTTATAGTAGACACCGATTTCACAGGCGCCGACCCGGAGAAGAATACCTGGGCGCGTATAGCACAGTCGGCAAACAAGCACTACGGCGTTGAGCTTAAGCCTATTGTAATCCCGCTTGAGCAGCAAACAACCCGTATTATCAGTATGATTGCTTCTGATACACCTCCCGATATCATTGAAACCTCAAAGCTTCCCGGTTGGTTCCCCAGAATGTGCAGCGAGGGCACCTTTGTAGCTATAAGCGACTATGTTAACTTTGAAGACCTTCTTTGGAAGGATGAAGTTGACACCATGAACAACTACAAAATCGGCGATGATTATTATGCGCTGTCTCTTGGTGCATATTCTCCGGTTGAAATGGTTTACAACAAGAAGCTTATTAAAGCTGCAGGCCTTACAGACCCGATTGAGCTCTACAAAAAGGGCGAATGGACCTGGGGCAAGCTTGAAGAATACATAGAAAAGCTTTCGGGCGATGTTAACGGCGACTATATTAACGATGTATTCGGCGTAGACCATCACCCCATGGCGCATTGCTATTTCACATCTCTTGGTACCGGCGTTACCCAAATTGCCGATAACAAGGTTTCTTTAGACCCAATTAAGGGCAAAAATTTCGAGCTCCTTGGCGAATTCCTTAATAAAATGTGCCGCAAGCAAACAAACGGCTATATGCCCGATGCCGATGGCAACAACGGTTCTCCCGCAGAACTTTTGGCAGAGGATAAGCTTGCATTCTCTTTCTTAGGCCGTTGGGGCATCCTTGAGGATGAAGCTCTTCTTGCTAAGAAAAATGCAGGCGAGCTTGCTCTTATTATGCCTCCTCGCAACGAAAATGCAACCGACTATTACTGCTACGGTGTTACCTCGGGTTATGCAATCCCTGCAAAGGGTAACGTAGTAGGCGCTATTGCCACCCTTACCTCCACCAGACTTGATGATTTCCCAACAAAGGAACGCCTTGAAAAGGAAAAGCAGGCCTACATTGCAGAGGGCTGGTCGGAAGAAAGCGCTCATATCATTACATTTGATATCGCAGGACACGAAGGCAGCTATCAAAAGGTAAAACTTGTTTCCCTTGGAATCGATGTTTTCAACTCAACACTTCAAACCACAGTTAATGACCTCTTGTACGACCCCCTCTATAAGGGAGCAACCTATAGCGCAACAAGAAGCGCATATTTAAATAAGCTTCAAACCGCAGTAGACAGCGCAAACAAGCTTTTTGAATAAACCCAAAACAGTTGGATAATTAATAGGGAGTAAGCTTTATGAAACGTGTAATATCTTTGTTACTTGTAACAGCTTTAGTGCTTTGCTCGTTTGTCGGCTGTAAATCAGACACGGCAAGCAGTGCAGATGTAGAGGCTGTAATGAACTCCGAAATCGATAATAATCTTGTAATTTGGACAACACACTCGCTCGACCGAGTGCGTAAAAATCGCCAGCCCGAAAGCTCAAAAAATATTGAGCTTTACGGTGCTAAGGGCGAATATCAGTCATTCCAAATTGTGGCAAACTCAAAGGGTGGTAAGGTAGAGCTTACCGACCTTGTTTTCACCGACTTCAAGGGTGAAAACGGAGTTATATCCGCAAAGGATGTTGTTACCGTTTACAGGGAGCATTATATTGCCGTTAATGAAAGCAGCCCCCAAATCGGAGATAAAGTTTTGGTGGAAGACACGGGTATGATTCCCGATGCGCTTATCCCTGCAGTTGATAAAACAACAGGTAAAAAGCTAGAGGGCAACCGTTTTAATGCTTTCCCCCATACCGTAACCGCCGAAGAGTGTCAACCCTATTGGATAGATGTTGAAATTCCAAGAACGGCACAGGCAGGCGAGTATACTGCAACCTATGCCCTCCAAACCAATAAAGGTATTCAAAAGGGAACGGTTAAGCTCACAGTTTGGAATATTGAAATTGCAAAAGAAGCCTCTCAGGGCGTTCACTTCCGCACAACACAAATTAAAACTGAACAAAGGGCAATTATTGCAGCTCAGCACAGAATGTTCTCGCCCGGCTATGATGCCGAGCTTGAGCGCAAGCTTAACGAAAAATACGGCTTAAACCTTACCTCGGTAAGCTTTTGGAGCGGCGCTAACGAAGCCACCCTTACAATGAAGGCCGCCCCCAAGCTTGAAAAGGTTAAGGAAGCCGCTGCAAACAGAATGGAAGGTCTTCCCGTATATGCATACACCGCCGATGAAATCAGTGGTGTTACAAAACTTTACGAACCCCTTAAGGAATGGGCAAGGGTACTGCATCAGGCTAATGTTAATCAGCTTGTTGTTATGGCCCCCGATGAAGACCTTTTCGATGATGGTTCGGGTACAGGTAGGTCGGCAGTAGATATTTGGGTTGTTCTTCCTCGCCAGTTTAAGGACTGCGAAGAGGTTATAAGAAAGGCACAGGCAAAGGGAGACCAGGTTTGGTCGTACAACTGCCTTGTGCAGGATGAATTTTCTCCCAAGTGGCAGCTCGACTATTCCCTTGCAGGCTTCAGAATTCAGCCCGGCTTTATAAATTACTCCCTTAAGTTCGATGGCTTCCTATACTGGCTTGTAGATAACTGGAATACCCTTGATGACCCGTGGACCTGTATTGGCGAATCAAGCCTTGGCGCACTTTATAACGGTGATGGAAATATCTTCTATCCCGGTGAAGATGTTGGTCTGGTTGATTCCTATGCCCCCTCTATCAGAGCCAAAGCAATAAGAGATGGTCTTCAGGACTATGAGCTTTTAAAGGCTATCGAAAAGTTAGGCCACGGCGAAATTGCCACAGAGTATGCAAATTCCTTAGGTAGGGATTTTGAAAATTGGGAATCAAACGGCGACATAATTATAGAAAAACGTATTGAAATGGGTAATTCCATTAAATAAACCTTTTGAAAGGAGAAGCTTGTATGAAAATAACCGCAAAACGGATTTTGTCCGTGGCTTTGGCCTTTGCAATTGTTGTAACAATGGTAAGTGGCGGACTTTTAAATATCGCTTCGGCCGAAACCGAAAATCAGCTTAAAAACAGTGGCTTCGAAACCTTTTCAGAAGGTAATTTCAGTGATTGGTACCTTTGGAAGGGCAATCACGGAAATACTGTAGCCGCTCAGGTTGAAGGCAGAACCGAAAAAGCAGCAAAAATCACCGTTAACGATAACAGCAGTATCGTTAATTTATCTCAGGCAATCTCCCCCGAAGCCGAGGGAGATTATACCCTAAGCATTTGGATTAAAATAGAAAATATCGTTCGCCAGTGGGATTCAGCCCCAGGAGTGTATCTAACCCTTAGAAACGATAACACAGTAGTTGCGCAGTCTAATGCGGTTAACACCAATACCGACTGGCAAAAGCTTGAACTCACAGTTGATGCCGCAACGCTTGCGGCAGGCTCAAAAACCTTTGACTTAACAATTGAATATGTTAAGGGCGATATATATCTTGATGATGCCGTGTTCAGCAAGGCAGAGCCCATACCTGCAGACCCCGATGAGTTGCTTAAAAACAATGGTTTTGAAAGCTTTTCGGCTGCCGAATTTACCGACTGGTATCTTTGGAAAGGTAATCACGGAAACACCACCCTTGAACAGGTGGCAGGCAGAACAGGAAAGGCTGCAAAAATTACCGTTAACGACAACAGCAGTATTGTTAATATGTCTCAGGTAATAGTTCCCGAAGCCGAGGGCGAATATACCTTAAGTATTTGGATTAAAATAGAAAATATCGTTCGCCAGTGGGAAACTGCCCCAGGCGTATATCTAACCCTTAGAAACGATAACACAGTAGTTGCGCAGTCTAATGCCGTTAATACCGATACCGACTGGCAAAAGCTTGAACTAACAGTTGATGCCGCAACACTTGCAGCGGGCACCAAAACCTTAGATTTAACCATTGAGTATGTTAAAGGCGATATTTATTTAGATGATGCAAGCTTCAAAAAGAAGGTTGCCGCCCCCACACCGCCACCCGCACCTGCAGACCCCGATGAGCTACTTCAAAACAGCAGCTACGAAGATTTCAGCGAGGGCAGCTTCACTAACTGGTATCTTTGGAAGGGTAACCACGGAAACACCGTGGCCGCTCAGGTTGAAGGTAAAACAAATAAAGCTGTAAAGCTTACCGTTAACGACCACAGCAGTAGTGTTAATTTATCTCAGGTAATCTCTCCCGATGCCGAGGGCGAATACACCTTGGGCATTTGGATTAAAATAGAAAATATTGCTCGCCAGTGGGATGCCGCCCCCGGCGTATATCTAACCCTTAGAAACAATAATACGGTAGTTGCACAGTCTAACGCGGTTAACACCAACACCGACTGGCAAAAGCTTGAACTCACGGTTGATGCCTCAACGCTTACTGCAGGGGAGAAGACCTTTGATTTAACCATTGAATATGTCAAGGGCGATTTCTATTTAGATGATGCAAGCTTCAAAAAGAAGGTTGCCGCCCCCACACCGCCACCTACTCCCACACCCGATGAAGAAGAGGGCAAGCCCCTTAAGAATGAGAGCTTCGAAACCTTCGAGGGCGGCGCCTTCAAGTATTGGACACTTTGGAAGGGTAACCACGGCAATACTCTTATTGAACAGGTAGATGGCAAAACCGCAAAAGCGGCCAAAATTACAATTGATAACAATAATAATGTTGTAAACCTGTATCAAAGCGTTACACTGGATGCAGATAAAACCTATAAACTCTCGGTTTATGTTAAAACCGAAAACATAGCCCGCCAGTGGGATGCTGCGCCTGGTGTATACCTTGCGCTTTCTAAGGATAACAACATTGTTATCAGTAAATCCGCGGCTATCAATACCAATGCCGACTGGACAAAGCTTGAACTAACAGTTGCTGGCAATGTTCTTAGCGGCAACGAAACCAGCGTTCAGTTCGATATTATTTCCGAATTCATAACAGGTAATGTGTATGTAGATGATGCATCCTTTACCGTTACCACAAACGAACCTCCCGCATCTACCCCCGAAGAAACACCCGAGGAAGATACCGCACCTCTTAAAAACAGCGGATTTGAAAAGTTCGAAAACGGGAACTTTAACCACTGGACCTTCTGGAAGGGCAATAAGGGTAACACCTTACTTCAACAGGCAGATGGCAAAACAGATAAGGCTGCAAAGTTTGTTATTGATAATAACGAAAACATTGTAAGGCTTTATCAGGAGGTTAAGCTAGACCCAACCCTTGAATACACCTTCTCGGTTTGGGTAAAAACCGAAAACACCGCACTCCAGTGGCCCGGTGCCCCCGGTGTATATGTAAATCTTGCCTGCGATAACAACAAGGTGCTTGCCAGCGAATCTTTAAATAAGGACTCCGACTGGACCCTACTTTCGGTAGTTGTTAACGGAGCAGTTTTAACAGGTAAGGAATGGAGCGTTTGCTTCGATATTGCCGCTGAATACATAACCGGTAATATTTATATTGATAATGCAACACTTGAAGTAACAGGAAAGGCCACACCTATTGCTAAGCCCGATGAGGATGAGCTGCTTAAAAACAACAGCTTTGAAATCTATTCGGCAGGCAGCTTTGCTAACTGGACCTCCTGGAAGGGTAATAAGGGTAACACCAAGTTCGAGCAGGTAGCAGGCCGTACATGTAAGGCCGCAAAGATTACGGTTGATGATGACAACAACATTGTTAACCTTTATCAAGAACTTAAGCTTGACCCAACTCTGGAATACACCTTTAGTGTTTGGGTAAAGACCGAAAACATTAAGCTTCAGTGGCCAGGCGCTCAGGGTGTCTACCTCAACTTCAAATACAATAACAATGTAATTCTTATGTCTAAGCCCATAACTGTAGATTCAAACTGGCAAAAGCTTGAGCTCAAGGTGAACGGCGGTATTCTTCAGGGCGATGAATGGGGAGTTTCCCTTGATGTTGCAGGAGAATATTTAACAGGCGTTATTTATGTGGATGATGCATCGGTTAAGGTTACAGGCAAGGGAACACCCATTGCTGCCGAACATCCCGATGAAAAACTACAAAACAGCAGTTTCGAGCTCTATTCAGGCTACAACTTCGCAAGATGGAGCCTTAATAAGGGCAATAAAGGTAACACTAAGCTTTCTCAGGTTGCAGGTAGAACCGGCAAGGCCGCAAAAGTAGTAATCGATGATAACAACAATATTGTTTCCCTTTATCAGGGCGTGAAGCTCGACCCCAAGAAGGAATACACCTTCTCGGTTTGGGTAAAAACCGAAAACATTGCCCTTCAGTGGGCAGGTGCTGAAGGAATCTACCTAGCACTCGGTTATAACAACACCACGCCCGTTCGTTCCAAGGCCATTAAAGCCGATTCCGATTGGACAAAGCTAGAAGTGGTTGTTGGCGGCGGAGATATACCGGTGGATGCTTGGGATATCAAGTTTGCCGTTATGTCCGAATTCCTTACAGGTACTATTTATATTGATGATGCCAGCATGCGAATCACAGGCGATTATCAGCCCAAGCCCGATTCCTTGCTGGAAAACAGCGGCTTCGATTCTCCCGATGAAGATACCATTATCAAGGGTTGGAATGCCTATACAGATGACCTTTTCTCGGTGCTCGATAGAAATACCGAAAAAACAAAGGATTCCATTGCCTCGGCCTCAATCTTCAATTCCGATAACAAATCGGTTTCCTATTGGGAGCAGGCGCTTGAAAACCTCGATAATAAAAAGGATTACTTCCTGTCCGGCTATATCTTCTCTGATATGATTGTAAGCGATGATGGCGGCGCGGCAGTATTCGTTGAATTCTACGACCGCGACGGCAACCTTATCAGAACCTTCAGAACAGCCTATGTTAAGGGCGAACAACCCGATTGGACCGCCTTTGAAATGAAGCTTTCCTTCCCCGAAAACTGCTACAAAATGGTGGTTAAGGCCGCCCTTGTAAAATCGGTTGGCACTGCATATTTCGATGAGTTTACCCTTGCCGAGTATGATGAAACCGTTCACACAGCAGAGCAGGGTGTTTTCGAAAACATATTCTCTATGGAAGCCGAAGATGAAGGAACCTCGGTATCAGGCGAGGCTAAAGTTATCCCCGTATTTGTATGGTTTATTGCAGGGGGAGTAGTTATTCTTCTTGCAACAGCGGCAGTTACCTTAATTGTTGTTAAAAAGAAAAAAGGCAACAAATAAAGGAGGAAATATAGATGCAAAGTAAAACATTTAAAAAAGCATTGTCTTTAGTGCTAAGCATTGCAATGCTTGCTGTATCGGTTTTCACCGGTGTTACCGTATCGGCTGAAGACGGCGTTTATAATGCCAGTCGCATCAATATTCATCCGGGTATTGATGACACTTTTCTTAATTTCTCTTGGCAAAGCGATGAGCAGGCAGCTCCTGCCACTGTTCGTATGAAGGCAGAGGGCAGCGATACCTGGCTTACCTTTACAGGCGAAAGCAAGGCTTTCGTTATAAAGGATGGCTACGAGGAAGGCTATCACGATACCTTCGTTAAAAACTGCGGCCATACCTGTGCCGATGTTTGCGGACACGAAGCCTGCACCGCTTCCCAGTGCTACCACGGCACCTATACAAAACCATATTATAATATGGTTACCGCATCAAATCTTGAGTATGGTGTAAACTATGTTTACCAGCTTGGCGATGGCACTAATTGGAGCAAAGAATACACCATTTCGGTTGCCGATTCCGACCCTAACGAAGGCTTTTCATACCTCGTTTTCGGTGATTCTCAAACTGCCGACCAGTATTACGGCGACTATATGAAAAAGGCTCTTGAACTGGCTACCGATAAGTTCAGCGACATAGATTTTCTTTTGAACCTTGGCGATAATGTTCACGAGAATAACGACAGAAACTATAACGCTTACTATACTGCACAGGATGTTTTAGCTTCCTATCCTATAGCAGTAGTTCTCGGTAACCACGAGCTTAACCTTTGCACAAACGGAGACAGAATTAACTTCTCTGACCATCCCGCTTTGGCGTTACAGAATCCCCCTGCTGCAAATGGCAGACAGGACCATTGGTTCCGCTATGGCGATGTTCTCTTCATCACTTTTAACAGCGGCCCTCAGCAGACCTCTATGATGGCTGACCTTGAACAGCTTATAATTGATGCTAAGGCTGCTCATCCCGACACCCGTTGGACAATTCTCCAGACTCATCAGGGCTTCTATGCTAACAACGGCGGAGGAAAGGTATGGAGAAAAGACTTTACCTCTATTATCAGCAAGTATGACATAGACCTGGTATTCAACGGACACCACCATATGTATACCCGTACCGAGTCTTTAGTATACGATTCAACTCTTACCTGCTCTCATGAAAAGAGCAATCCTTACTTTAGCTGTGCCGCTTGCTCAGGCTCGGTTGAGCCTCTCGGCGAGAATGATGTTACCGTTAAAGAAACATTTGTAGGCGCAAAGAAAACAACAGAGCCCTACTACGAGGAGCTCGAGGGTGTAGAGTACGATAAGACCACAGTTAGATACGATCCCGAAGGCGTTACCTATATCCACCTCGATAGCTTAACCGCAGAGGGACATGACCAGTATGCTACCATTGCCGGTTCTTCTCTTGCGGCTACCAACGCTTTCTCAATCAACACCAAAGAGGGACAGGGTGCTATTACCAAGGTTACCGTTGGAAAAGATGCTAACGGCAACGACACTCTTTCGGTTGAAACCTATTGGATTAATAACAACGGCACCCCCAGAACATCTGACAGCAAGCCTTTAAGCCTTCTTGATGATGACTATGTTGAGGATACTCCTTATGATACCTATACCATCGTAAAGACTACTCCCGTTAAGGATGTTGAGGTTACCTTTGACGGCGGCGCAGACAGAAGCATCTTCACCCGTAAAATTAATTCGGGCGAAGCAGTTGCAGAGCCTGCTAACCCCGTTATGACCGGTAAGTCCTTCAAATATTGGTCTCTCGATGGCGAAACCGAGTACAACTTTGCTGAACCCATTACCGAAGATATTACCTTAACCGCAGTTTACGAGGATATTCCTCCTACCACTACAGAAGCCCTCTTTATTGAGGCTATTAACCGCGGCGACAGTGAAATTATCTTAGCAGGGGATATTACACTTACAGAGGTTATAACCTTTAATAATAATGTAACAGTTAAGAGCGCAGAGGGACAAAAATATACCCTTACCCTTGACGGCGCAGCAAGACTTGTTGTTGCCAAGGGCAAGAAAGTTACACTGAGAGACATCGGCATAACAATAGCCTCTACCGCTAACACCATTTCCAACGCTTACGATAACGGAACATATATTACCGTAGGAAGCGGCGGAAGCAGGGCAGACCTTTACGTTTACAACTGTACCATTAAAAACCTTTTAACCGATATGGGCTCGGCTAATACAGGTATTGTTGCATCCTCTAAAAATGCATCGAGCGCTGTAAGATTTACAAACTGCGTTATTACATCGGCAGTTACCAACACCAGCACCGGCGGTTCAATTTTAGGACAGTATATTACCGTTTATGCAATTGACACCTCTATGACAAACGCAAAATCGGGCGCTTGGTTCTGCACCTCCTCGGCTAAAATTATTATGTACGGAAGCTCATCCTATGTAGGCTGGAAGCATAACAGCGCAAAGCTTTACGACTTCAGAAACGTTACCGTTAAAATTGCAAGAAACAAGGATAATCTTATCGAGCTTACCAAAATCGGTTCAGGCACAGCCGCAAGCAACGACAGCTATAAGATTTACTATGCATTTGAGGACACCGCATTCAGTGCAGGCACCGCAGTAGAATACACAGGTCCTATAGCAGATGTCGATTACGAGACACCCGTATATGCAACCGTTCGTTATACAGGCACATCCTACTACGGCGATGTTACCTATAAAATCTGCGAAGAATATATAGAAGGTGTTGTAGTAAGCACTGCCGACGGCTTTGCTTCTGCACTCGCAAACGGCGATACTCCTATTAATCTTACCGCAGACATTACCCTTACAGACCTTGGCGAGCTTGCTATCGGCACAGACACCAAGATTATAAGCAAGGGCGATACTACCTATACTATTACCCTTGATGGCAACACCCGTCTTTCTGTTGCTTCGGGCAAAACTGCAAATCTTGAAAATGTTAATGTAATTGTTGCCGAAACAGCCGATGCGCTCAGCACCGACTGGACTTACGGCTATATTACCGTAAACAGCAGTGCAAAGCTTTATGCAAAGAACTGCTCTTTTAAAGCGCTTAATACCAATATGGGTACAAATGCAGGCTTTATCAGAGTTACACCTAACGTTAGCGTTTACGGATATGTTGAGCTTGAAGATTCGGAAGTAATAATGAACGCCGCATCGGGTTCGGGTATTGCACTCAGCGGCTCTGTTACCGATGGTAAAGGTCCCGTATTCAGATTTATAAACAGTAGTGTAACAGCTACTGTTTCCGGAGCTTGGATTTTCCGCGAAGGTACGGTATTATTTGAAGGCGAATCTTCCTATTCCGGATATACTCATTTAGCAACTATATACGATTTCAGCAATACCACTATTAAGGTTGTAAGAAACAAAAATAACCTTGTTGAGCTTTCCAAGGCAGGAAGCGGCGCCGCTGTAAATAATGCCGATTATAAGATTTACTATGCTTTCGAAAAATCTGCATTCTCTGCAGGTACCGCAATAGAATATACCGAGCCTATTGCAGATATCGAGATTGATGCTACAATCTATGTTGCACTCCGCTACGCAGAAACCTCTTTCATCACAAAAGCAGAGGCAAAGGTTTGCAAAGAATATATTGAAGGTGTCGGCGTTGCTACTGCAGAGGAGTTTACTGCCGCAGTTGCAAACAAGGATCCAATTATTACTCTTACTGCCGATATTACCCTTACCGACCTTGGACTTATTACAGTTTCCACAGGAACAAAAATTCAAAGTAAGACAGGCAGCACCTATACTATAACCTTAGACGGAACCACCCGACTCGGAACAGCTTCGGGAAGTACAGTTACCTTTGAAAACTTCAATATAACAATAGCATCCACAATTAAAACCGTTACAGATCTTGGCTTTACAAACGGATGGTATGCAGGCGGATATATCAAAACCGGAAGCGGAGCAAAGCTTTATATCAATAACTGTACAATTAACTGCGAAGGAACAACCTTTGCAACAAGTGATGCTGCAATTATACGTCCTTACGGAAATGATACAAGCTATGTTTACATTAACGGTTCCACTATTACAGCAAACTTAGCTACGGATAAGGGAGCTCTTCTCGGTGGACAGGGCGGAATTTTCTATATAACCGATTCCTACCTTAAGGCTAAAAACGGCGGATGGGATACAACCGACGGTTCGGGCTCATGGCTTGCAGTCAGCAGTCCTGTATTGGTTCTTAACGGTGATACAACGGTTTTAGGTTATTACAAGGCAAAAATCCGCGATTTCAGAAACGCAGCAGTCACTGCGGAAAGAGATATCGACGGAAACGTTGTGCTTACAAAAACAGGTACAGGAACTGCGGCTGCAAACACTAACTATATAATTAAATACAGCACTGATAACTCAACCTATACCGAGTACACTGCACCGTTAGAAAACATTTCTGCGGATACAACCCTTTATGTTGCTATCTACTATACCGGAACTTCTTATCACAGCACACCTGCTTCGCTTACAGTACCCGAAAAGGTACTTGGCGATGTAAACGGCGATAAGGTAGTAGATACTAATGACCTCGCTATTATCAGACAATGCATTATCGGCACAGCTTCAAACAGTGCAGCCGATATAAACGGCGATGGCATTATTGATATTTGCGACCTTGTAATGGCTGTTAATAATCTTTCATAATAAACGCATAATAAAAAACGCCTACGGAAATCCGTAGGCGTTTTAATTTTAAATTATTATTGTTCCTTTTGCATTTTTTTCCAGTTGTAAAAACCGTAGGCATCGTTTATAAGGAACATAATAAAGCAAAAAATCATTGAAATGTTAGAAATATCTTTAATGCTTGCAATTATCCAAAGCACAATAAGCACAATATCGTTTGCGGCATAAGCGGCGGCGTAATATGGGCTTCTAAGATATGTAAAGGAAGCCGCAATAAAGCTTGTTGTAATAGACAGCGTGCTGATAAACAAGCTTGCGTTACCCAGCGCCTTTAGAATAAAGCAAAACAAAAAGGTTACTGCTGTCGTTAAAAGTAATGTTAAAACTATTTTTTTAGCGGTAAGGGGCGCAATCTCAACTCGGTCGGAGCCCTTGTGCGGGTGGCGAAGCCAGGATACAGTAGAAACCACCGCCATTGGCAGACTCATTCCCATATAGGTTATGGCTTCTCCGTAATATCTTGCATCAAGGGAAACAATTCCGTAAAGAATGGCAAAGGCAATTATAAAAAACTGGCCAATAACCATACCTTTGGCAATAAAAATCAGCGCCGTTACCCCAAGCAGGGAAGCAATAGTCGCGGCAACTCCCTGGGTTCCGCCGAAAAGGGAAGCGGCAGCAATAACAATTACCGATGAAAGCCAAAGGCCAAGCTCAAATTTGTTCAAAGTTTTAAAAGGATTTTTCATTAAAAGCATCACACTCCAATAAAAAAACACCCTAAGCGCATCTTCTAAGACCTAACGATACGCTACGGATGTAAAACATCATCTACCCGGTGGCAGTTACATATTTCCTTATGATACTATCATATTATGAACAAAAAGTCAATAAACATAATAATGGTTGAAATATTTTTAAAATGTGTTAAAATATAAATGTATGGCATTGTATTTTGCCTACACTGTCTCAAGAGGAGATGACGCAATGTACATTCCTTTTTCTCCGCCCGATATGACCGAGAAGGAAGCCGAGCTTGTAAAGCAAACAATCCTTTCCGGTTGGATAACATCAGGCCCTAAAAAGGTAGAATTCGAAAACAAATTATCCGCATATTGCGGTACAGGCAAAACCTGCGCCTTAAGCTCTGCAACCGCAGCGCTTGAGCTGGCTCTTCGCGTTTTGGAAATTGGCCAGGGCGATGAGGTTATTGTTCCTGCATATACATATACAGCCTCCTGCAGCGTAATCTGCCATGTAGGGGCCACTCCTGTTATGGTTGATGTTGCAAAAGACAACTTCGAAATGGACTATAACCTTATGGAAGCCGCCATTACCGAAAAAACCAAGGCTATTATACCTGTAGACCTAGGCGGTATGGTTTGCAACTATGAGCGCATCTTCAAGGCGGTAGAGAATAAAAAGGCTCTCTTTACACCAAACGGTGCACTCCAAAAAAGGCTTGGCAGGGTTGCTGTTGTAGCCGACTGTGCACACGGCCTTGGTGCCGTAAGAAACGGCCAAAAAACAGGCTCTATTGCAGATTTTACCTGCTTTAGCTTCCACGCTGTTAAAAATCTCACAACAGCAGAGGGCGGCGCCGTAACATGGAAGGCTCTCGAAGGTGTAGACAGCGAAAAAATCTACGAAGCATTTTCGGTTATGTCGCTTCACGGCCAAAACAAATCTACTCTAAGCAAAAACAAGCCCGGCGCTTGGGAGTACGATGTTATTGCGCCTTTTTACAAGTGCAATATGACCGATATTGCGGCTACTATTGGTATTGCCCAGCTCGAGCGCTACGAAGAAATGCTGAAAAAAAGATTCCATATTATCGAAAAGTATAATAATGCGCTTAAAGCTTTAAATGTTCAAACACTTCAGCATAAAACAGATGCTTACACCTCCAGCGGTCACCTCTATTTAGTTCGCGTAAACGGCATTACAGAGGAAAAGAGAAATCTTATAATCGCCAAAATGGCAGAGGCAGGCATTGCTTGTAATGTTCACTATAAGCCCCTTCCAATGTTAACCGCTTATAAGAATTTGGGCTACCGTATGGAAGATTATCCCAACGCCTATGCTCAGTATCAAAACGAAATAACTCTGCCACTCTACAGCAGACTAACCGATGAGCAGGTAGACTATGTAATTGAAAACTTCATACGCTGTGTGGAGGAAGTTTTATGAGAAAGTGGGAACATCTCCCCCAAGAATTACAAAAAGAAGAAATAAAGCCCTACTATAAAGCCCTTAAGTCTAAGGGCTTTTCACTCTTTTTAAAAAGAGTGTTCGATATTTTTGCATCGGCCCTTTTAATTGTTTTGCTGTCTCCGGTAATGCTTGTTTTGGCAATACTAATCAAGTGCGATTCATCCGGCCCCGTTTTTTATAAAAGCACAAGGGTAACCAGGTATAATAAGGATTTTACAATTCTAAAGTTCCGCACCATGACAGCAGATGCCGATAAAAAAGGCTCCCTCATCACCGTTTCGGGTGATAACAGAATAACCAAAATCGGCGCTAAAATCAGAGGCTCCCGCCTCGATGAAATACCCCAGCTTTTTAATGTTTTAATGGGGGATATGAGCTTTGTCGGTACCCGCCCCGAGGTCAGGCGCTATGTCGATATGTACACATCCGAAATGCTTGCAACACTGCTGCTTCCCGCAGGCATAACCTCTAAGGCAAGCCTCGCTTTTAAAAACGAAGATGAAAAAATGTCCGCCCTTACAAAAGCAGGGTTAAGCGTTGATGAAGCCTATGTAAACCACATTTTACCCGAAAAAATGAAAATCAATTTAGAATACATAAATAACTTCAGCTTTTTAGAAGATATTTCTACCTGTATAAAAACCGTTTTTTAACAAATAATATTGACAAATCTCAGTTTTTTGATATAATGATTAGCGAAGACTCTGCCTTTTTGGAAAGTTTGTCAGGGAGAACGCGTCGCCGACTGTAAGCGCGTTTCAAATGAGTAGTAGGTTAGGGAACACTTCGCCGCAAACAATACATTTTAATAAAAAGCGGTTGTCTTTCAGGCAACAAAACGGGTGGCACCGCGGATAAATTTATTTATTCGTCCCGAGAATACTATTTTTTTAGTATTCTCGGGGCTTTTTTATTTACAAATTATAGCAAATGGAGGCATTTAAAAAATGTATAGAACCCATCGTTGCAATGACATAAGAAAAGAGCATATCGGTCAGGTTGTAGAGCTTGCCGGTTGGGTCGAGGTAATACGCGACCACGGCGGTGTGCTATTCGTAGACCTGCGCGATGAAACAGGTGTAACTCAGGTTGTAGTTCACGATGAAAATCTTCTTAAGGGCATAGCAAAGGAAACTGTTATTTCGGCAAAAGGCACAGTAACCCTGCGTGATGCGGGAACCGAAAACCCCAAAATCGCAACGGGAGATGTTGAACTTGTAGCAAATAGCGTTACAGTTCTTGGCGCTTGTACCCGAGACCTGCCCTTTGAGGTTGGTGCCGTAAACACCAACGAAAATATTCGCTTAAAGCACCGTTTCTTAGACCTCCGCTCCAAGAAACTACACGATAATATTATTCTTCGCAGCAAGGTAATCGGCCATATGCGCCGCCTTATGGAGGAAAGAGGCTTTTTGGATATTCAAACCCCAATCCTTACAGCCTCTTCGCCCGAGGGTGCGCGTGATTTCCTTGTGCCTTCCCGTAAGCATCCCGGCAAATTCTATGCGTTGCCACAGGCACCTCAGCAGTTTAAACAGCTTTTAATGGTATCGGGCTTCGATAGATATTTCCAAATTGCCCCTTGTTTTAGAGATGAAGATGCCCGTGCAGACCGTTCACCGGGTGAATTCTATCAGCTCGACTTCGAAATGGCATTTGCCACTCAAGATGAGGTTTTAGAGGTTTGCGAATCGGTTGTGGCCGATGTTTTCCGCACCTTCTCTGATAAGAAGATTACAGATACCCCATTCAGAAGAATCCCCTTTGCAGAGGCAATGGCTAAATACGGCTCCGATAAGCCCGACCTTAGAAACCCCCTTATCATTTGCGATTTAACCGATTTCTTCACCCGCGCTCCATTCAAGCCATTTGCCAACAAGCCTGTAAGAGGTATTGTTGCCCCCTGTAAGGCAGAGCGTTGGTTCTTCGATAAATCACTTGACTTTGCTCAAAAGCAGGCTAAAATGGCGGGTCTTGCCCACATAACCCTGCTTGATGCCGCAACCTATACCTTCAAGGATGACCCGATTTCCAAGGTTCTTAGTGATGAGCAGAAAAAGGAAATTGTTGAACTTACAGGCGTAAAGGAAGGGGAAACCATCTTCTTCATTTGCGATAACGTATCCTCAACAGCCGATAAAAACGCAGGTGTTATCCGCACCTGGCTGGGAAATGAGCTCGGCCTTATTAATAAGGATTCCTTTGAATTCTGCTTTGTTGTGGATTTCCCCATGTACGAGCTCGATGAAACTACCGATTCTATCATATTCACACATAACCCCTTCTCAATGCCCCAAGGCGGATTAGAGGCTCTGCTCACTAAAGACCCCTGCACCATTAACGCCTACCAGTACGACCTTGTTTGTAACGGTATTGAGCTGGCATCGGGCGCAGTTCGTAACCACAGCCCCGAAATTATGAGAAAGGCCTTCGAAATCGCAGGATATGAGGAGAGCGAGGTTGAAAAACGCTTCTCGGCTCTCTATAATGCATTCCAGTTCGGCGCACCCCCACACGCAGGTATGGCCCCCGGTGTTGACCGTATTGTTATGCTCCTTGCCGATACCGAAACCATCCGTGATGTAATAGCATTCCCGCTTGATGGCGCCGCACAGGACCAGCTTCTTGGTGCACCCAGCGAGGTTACCGAGCTTCAGCTCTTTGAAGCAAATGTTTCCATCCGCGGCAAAGAGGGGGCCGATACTTTCGGTACCGCAGGCGATGGCTCTAACTTTGATTCGGCCGTTTCGGCTTCAAAGGCAGTGGCCTCAAGCAAGGCTAAGCTAGATGCCTTAGAGCAGGTGAACGAGCTTAAATTCACAGCCGATGAAAAGAAAACTATGGAAAAAATCTTTAAGGAAATGGCAGTAAAGGAAGCCGACCTTAAGAATATTGATACCGAGGACACAAAGGTTATGGTTCACGTTAGGGAAATGACCAATGTTCTTAGAACCGATAAAAGGGAACAACCCTTTACCCGTGCCGACCTGCTTCGCGGCGCCCCCGAGGCTACCGAAGACAGCTGGCAGGTACCCAGACTTGTAAAGTAAAGAGAGGTGTGTAAATTGGCTAAATATATTACTGAAATTAACAAAAACGGTAACATCGCAGTAGATGATACCATACTTGTAAAAGACATTCCTGCAACAGCAGGCTCTAAAATGCTTGAAAACTTTGTACCCCTTTTCTCTGCCGAAGCAGTAGAAAGAGTGCTTGCCGCCGGTTACACCCTTTCGGGTAAAACCGCTGTTGGCGAATTCGGACTCGACCTTTACGGAGAAACCGGCATAAACGATATTTGCGCCGCAGCATCTTTAGTTAAAGAGGGCAGCGTAAAGGCCGCTTTAAATGTTGATTTAAACGGCGCACCAAGAAGAGCTGCCGCACTTGAGGGTGTAACCTTTGTTAAGCCCACTTACGGCACTGTTTCACGTTACGGCATAATTGCCGCCGCCTGCTCGGGCGAGCAAATCGGCGTTACCGCAAAAAATGCCGCCACAGCCGCCGAGGTTTTAGCCGTTATTGCAGGTTACGATGAAAAGGATGGCACCAGCCTTAAGGATGCAAACAATATCGACTATAATAGCGAGGCTCCCGCTAAGGGTATGAAAATTGCACTGGTTCGCGAGCTTTATGCCGCTGCCGATGCTGCAGTTAAGGCTAAAATTGATGCCGCTGCCGCCACCTATAAGGCAGCCGGTGCCGAGATTGAAGAAATTTCCCTGCAGAACCTTGCCGAAATCAACACCGCCTGGACAATACTTATGTCGGCCGAAACAACCAACAACCTTTCCCGTTTCGATGGTGTAAAATACGGTTACAGAACCGAAAAGTATAAGAATATAGATGAGCTTTATGTCGGTAGTCGCACCGAAGCCTTCGGCTTCTTAACCAAGGCCACCATTATCTATGGCTCAGATGTTCTCTCTAAAGGCAGATACGAAGACTGCTACGATAAAGCTCTTAGAATTCGCCGCAAGGCAGTAGAGGCTTTAACAGAACTCTTTGCAAAGTACGATGCACTGCTTATGCCCGCATTTTCAAAGGCAGAATATGAGTTTTATCCCGTAGAAAATGCCTTTAGCAAGGTTTATGAGGAAAGTATCTTCACCGCACCCGCATCCATAACAGGTATGCCTGCCGTTGTATCTTCGGGTGTTCAGCTTGTAGGCGACTATTTCTGTGATGGCAAGCTTATTGCCCTTGCAAAAGCACTGGAAAAGGAGGAAGCATAAATGAAATACGAACTTGTTATCGGCCTTGAAACCCACGTAGAGCTTTCTACCGATTCTAAGCTTTTCTGCTCTTGCGGAGGCCACGCCGCAGCCAATGAACCTAACGACTGTGTTTGTCCCGCCTGCAGCGGTATGCCGGGTATGCTTCCCGTAACCAATAAGCATGCAATAGAGCTTGCCGTTAAAGCAGGCCTAATGCTAAACTGCAAAATTAATCAGTATACCACCTTCGATAAGAAGAGTTATTACTATCCAGACCTACCCGCCGCATACCAGATTACACAGTGGTTTAACCCAGTTTGTGTAGAAGGTACAGTTGAGGTAGGGGAACGCAAAATCGGTATTAAACAAATTCATATCGAGGAAGATGCAGGTAAGCTCGTTCACGATGATGCTACCAACACATCTCTTGTAGACTATAACCGTACCAGCGTACCCCTTATTGAGATTGTATCAAAGCCCGATTTCAGAAGCTCAGATGAGGTTATAACCTACCTCAAAAAGCTTAAGTCAGCACTCCAGTTTGCAGGAATTTCCGAATGTGAAGAGGGCGCAATGCGTTGCGATGTTAACATTTCGGTTCGCCCCGAAGGCACCGATAAGCTTGGGGTAAGAAGCGAGATTAAGAATATGAGCTCCTTTGCCGAAATCAAGGATGCAATTGAGTTTGAAAAGGTGCGCCATGTAGATGCTATCGAGCGCCGCACCGAAATGCTCGTTCAGGAAACCCGCCGTTGGGATGAGGTTAAACGCAGAACCTTCCCAATGCGTAATAAGGAAACCGCGGCAGATTACCGTTATTTCCCCGACCCGAACCTTATGCCCATTATCATTGATGATGAGTGGCTGGCTGAAATCAAGGCAAGTATGCCTGCCACAGCCGAAGAAAAGGGACAAAAATATGTAGCTATGGGAATTGCTTCTAAGGAAGCCGCAGTGCTTGCGTCCGATGCTAAGCTTTGCGGTATGTTCGATGAGGTTGTAGCAATGGGTCGCGAGCCTCGGAGTGTTGCATCCTGGATTCTTACCGAATGTATGAGCCGTATGCGTTACCTCGGCATTGAAACCCTTAACATTGCACCCCAAAAGCTCTCAAGAATCATTGAACTTGTAGATGCAGGCGAAATCACACGTGCCGCAGGTAAAAAGGTGCTTGCCGCTGTATTCGAAAACGATGTTGATGTAGATAAATACTGCGATGAGCAGGGCTTTAACGCTAAGGTAGATGAAGGAGCCGTTCTTGCCGCTGTTAAGGCCGCAATAGCTGCTAACCCCGCTGCTGTAGCCGATTATAAGGGTGGTAAGGAAAAAGCCTTAGGCGCAATTTTCGGCGCTTGTATGCGCGAACTCAAAGGCAATGGCGACCCAGCTGTTGTTCGCGAGCTATTAACCAAGGAACTGAACAAATAATGACCTTAAAACTTTATGAAAACAATTCTTATATAAAAGAATTTACCGCTACCGTGCTGTCAATAGAAGCATCGGGCGAAAACTTTGAAGTTATCCTCGACCAAACCGCCTTCTTCCCCGAGGGCGGCGGTCAGGCTACCGATAAGGGTGAAATTAACGGTATAGCTGTACTCGATGTTCAGGAAAAGGGCGATACCGTTGTTCACACACTCGCACAGCCTCTGGAAATTGGTAAAACGGTAAACGGCAAAATAGACTGGCCTCTACGCTTTTTGCGTATGCAAAACCACTGCGCAGAACATATTTTATCGGGCGTAATCCATAAAATGTTCGGTTATAACAATGTCGGCTTCCATATGAACGACAGTCTTATCACATTTGATGTTGATGGCCCGCTTACAGCCGAAGATATAGAAAAGGTTGAATGTGAGGCCAACAAGGCGGTCTTTCAAAATGCCAAAATATCGGTTTCTTACCCCACTGCCGAAGAATTTGCCCAAATGGACTGTCGCAGTAAAATTGAGCTTGTAGATGGCGTAAGACTTATTACGGTAGAGGGCTTTGATACCTGCGTTTGCTGTGCCCCTCATCCGGCAACAGCAGGGGAGATAGGACTTATTAAAATTGTTAACTTCTGCGCATTCAAGGGTGGAACCCGTATAGAAATGGTTGCAGGAGTTCTTGCTCTAAGTGATTATTCCTATCTTCACAATACCGCAAAGGCCATAATGAAGCAATTATCCTCAAAACGCGAGGAAATTGCAGTGCAGGTGCAAAAACTTGGTGATGATTTGGCCGCTGCGCGCAGTGAGATAAAGGCTTTAAACGAAAAGCTGGCAGCAGCATCCCTTAAAACCGAACTAATAGGAAACACCCTTGTAGGCTTTACTAAAGATGCCGACTTTAATGCCCTTCGCAATATTGCAAACGGCAGGCTAAGTGAGGCCGAATATATAGCCCTGTTTGCCGAAACGAATGATGGATATAATTATCTTGTAGCCACTGCAGCAGGTGATGCAAGAGGAATAGTCAAAGCCTTAAACGAAAGGTTTTCGGGTAAAGGTGGCGGCCGCCCTGACTGTGTTCAGGGAAAAATTGCAAAAGCCGAAGAACAAAACCTAATAGATATTTTTCAAAACCGTTGACAAATTTTAGCTTTTTGAATATAATGTTATTGATATTAGGGAGTAGTTGGCGCTGGTTTAGCGTTATGTTAATCGTCATCACAGCCAAATGGCTCGGTTAATGTATTAAACAACAAGACTATTATCGTGTATTAATCACGGCAATAGTCTTTTTTTTTGCCGAATATTTGGAGGTTTTTATGATTAACCAGCTTATTTCCCTAAGCCCCACCGTAATGCCTTGGATTTTACTTATCGTAGGTTTTGCGGGTCTTGTAAAGGGTGCAGACTTCTTTGTAGATGGCGCAGCATCCTTTGACAGAAAACTCGGCATTTCAGCCGCAATTGTAGGTCTTACCATTGTTGCAATGGGCACCTCGGCGCCCGAAGCCGCAGTTAGTATTACTGCAGGTGTTCAGGCAAAATTCTTCGGTGTTACCGGCGCTGCTGATATGGCGGTCGGCAACATTTTAGGCTCAAACCTTTTCAATCTGCTTTTCATACTCGGTATTTGTATGATGATTAAGCCTATACCCACCTCTCTTTGCTCCCTTAAAAGAGATTTCCCCTGGGCTATCGGCTCAACTATCCTCTTCATTCCAATGATAATGGATGGAAAGCTCAGCCTTGTCGAGGGCATAATACTTGTAACCCTCTTTGTTAGCTATATCGGTTGGATGGTGTACCAAAGTATTAAAAACCGCGAAAAGGTAGAGGATGAAACCAAGCTTATGCCCATTTCAAAGAGCTTACTGCTTTTAGGTGTCGGCCTTGCTATGATTATTTTGGGTGGACAGTTCGTTGTAAACAGCTCGGTTGCCATTGCCGAAGCATTTGGTATGGATTCAACCCTCATTGGCCTTACAATTTGTGCAATCGGCACATCTTTGCCCGAGCTTGTAACCTCGGTTGTCGCTTCCCGTAAAGGCGAAAGCGAGCTTGCTGTTGGTAATGTAATCGGCTCTAACATTTTCAATCTGCTTTTCATTCTCGGCACAACTGTTACCATTAGTCCCATTACAGTTAACCCCGATATGATGATAGATACCATTTTCCTTCTTGTGGCAACCGCCGCTATGATGCTCTTCTCATTTACCAAAATGCAGTGCAGCAGAATCGAGGGAATAATAACCTTTACAGCATATATCGGTTATACCGTTTATATTATTTTCAGAGCATACGCACTAATTTAAAAGCAAAGGAGTTCTATTATGATAGAGCAATTTATGGCACTAAGTCCCGTAATTCCCTACATTGTACTGGTTGTTAGCTTTGTAGCCCTTATCAAGGGTGCCGACTTTTTTGTAGAGGGTGCATCCTCTCTTGCTAAAAAGCTTGGAGTATCCTCGGTTATAATCGGCCTCACGGTTGTTGCAATGGGCACTTCAGCGCCCGAAGCCGCTGTTAGTATTTCGGCAGGTCTTCAGGGAAGCAACGAAATCGCACTTGGTAATGTAATAGGTTCAAATCTCTTTAATTTGCTGGTAGTATTAGGCTTTTGTATGCTTATTACCAAAATCCCCTCCTCAGAAGAAACTATAAAAAGAGATTTTCCTTGGAATATTATTGCAACTGTCGCAATAATTGCGGCTATTGTCTTATTCGATACTAAAATAACCCGCCTTGAGGGTATTGCATTATTGGTGCTTTTCGTTACCTATATGAGTTATCTCGTTTACAAAACAATTAAGGATAGAAAGCCGGCCGATGAAGAAATTGCTGAAATTTCTTTAACCAAAAGCTTATTATTCCTTATTGGCGGCCTTGCCTTTGTTATTGTGGGTGGAGATTTGGTTGTCGATTCTGCAACCGTTATTGCAAAATCATGGGGCGTGTCCGATGCGCTTATCGGTCTTACCATAATCGCAATGGGAACCTCTCTGCCCGAGCTTGTAACTTCAATTGTTGCCGCCAAAAAGAACGAGTGCGATATGGCAATCGGCAACGTTATCGGCTCAAACCTCTTTAACCTTCTTTTTGTCCTTGGTATGTCGGCAACAATTTCGCCCATTGCCATCGATTTAACATCGGGTATTCTTATTGATGCGGTAGTACTGCTTGCTGTAACTGTAATGATGTATATCTTTTCTATTACAGGAAATAAACTGCAAAAGCTTGAGGGTGTGGCAGCGCTTCTTTGCTACGGCGGATATCTTGCTTATATCATTACCAGAGCATTTTCTTAAAAATATTTTTAATTTCCCACTTGACAAAGGTGGGGAATTAGTTTACAATATATTTAACAATTAGGTTAAATGTTAAATAAAGGAGGAAAAACATGG